>JAFMJU010000006.1 GCA_017853285.1 Gemmataceae bacterium | reverse complement strand
TCGACGGCCTGCAGGTTGGTGAGGAATTCGACGACGAGGAGGCCCTTGGCGGCGGCCTGCCAGTCGACCTGCTGGGAGTGATCGGGATCGACGCCGCCGAGGGTGGGCCCATCGGTGGCGACGCAGCGGATGCCCTGCCCGGCCAGCCAGGCGAGGGCCTCGGGGGAGGGGGCGGCCCAGCCTTCGGCCTTGCCCTCGAGCGGGAGGACGAAGAGGGCGTCCTTGTCGGGGGCGGCGGGGAGGGGTTTCAGTTTGGAGTCGGTGTGGCCGGTGCGGAAGGTGACGATCTCGCCGGGCTGGAAGGGCTTGGCCTTGGCGTGCTCCTTGAGGAAATCGACGGTGATGATTGGTCCTGAGGGTTTGGCCTCGGAGAAGGCGGTTTTGCCGGCCAGCGGGCGGACATCGACCAGGTGCAGGTTGCCCATGGTCTGGTGCAGCGGCATTGATTCGGTGGTGGCGGTGACGGTGGGTAGCTTGCCGAATTTGGCCTCGAAGGCTCGCAGGCGGGCCTGGACGGCCGGATCGGCCTTGGCCGATTCGGCGGTGTCGGCCGGCAGGGCGAAGCTGGGCAGGTTCACATGGGTGCCGGCGTGGCTGTCGAACAGGTGGGTGAGCGCGAAATAGGGACCGCGCTGGGGGGAAAAGGCGTTGAGGACCTTGCTGACATAGCGGCCGCCCTCCTCGCCGGGGCCGCGGCCGGGCCAGACGATGGGGTAGTCCTCGTGCAGCGTGACGGACAGGTCGGCCACCCGCTTGCCTTTGGCGCGGGAGATGAGCTCCGAGGCGATGGCGGGATCGGTGATGGCGACGCAGCGGCATTCGCCGCCGGAACCGCCGGCGTGCTTGGCGGCGAGGATGGCGAAAAACGAGCCGGTGGCGGGCAGGCTCTTGAGGTTGGTGGCGCACTCGACCCAGATCATGCCGCGCTTGCCGCCGGCCTGGTGTGTGGGGACGGCCATATCGGGCAGGGCGCCCATGCTGGCGCCATCGAGGCCGAGGGTCATCACGCCGCGGCCGGCGAGGTATTCCATGGTCTCGGGATTGGGGGCGGGCCAGCCGGGGGTTTCCTTGCGGAGGGCCTTGGCGACGAAGCGGTCGCCGGCGGGGAAGGGCTTGTAGTAGGAGTCGGTGTAGTCGCTGCGGAATAGGACGACATCGCCCGGGCCGAGGGGGCGGTGCTGTTTTTCCCAGGCCTGGACGATGTCGGGGCCGATGAGGCGACCCTTGCCATTTTCGGCCTGGTCGCGCAGGGCGGTGACATCGATGACGCAGGCCTCGCCACAGAACTGCCAGGCGGGGACCTTCTCGCCGGTGATGAGGCCGTTGGGCCCGGCGCCGGGCAGGCCTGAATCGGGCGGGGGAACGAAGTGGGCGGGGGCGTCCCACTGGGTGCCGGTGTGCTCATCGATGATGAGCATGTCGCGGTGGCGTCCGGCGCGCGGGAAGGTGGCGGTGGGGACGACGGCGAAAGGTGTCATGCCCAGCGGCCAGACGCAGGGCATGTCGCGCGCGACGAGCAGGGAAAGGTCTTGCACCTTGCCGGGGGGGATGGGGCCTTGGGCATTGGCGGCGGGTGCGCAGGCGAGGCCCATGCCGAGGGCTGCGGGCAGGGCGCGTGTGAAGAGGCGCGACAGGGGGGCCATGGACCGGATCTCCTTGGGCAAGTGTCAACAGGCGGGGTTATCAGGCGACACCGGCGAGTTGGGCGGCCTCGGCGAGTTTTTCGCGGACATCGGCGGGCATGCGGATGCCATCCTCCAGGGCGGTGGCGCGGAGGGACCATTCGCGGTCGCCCGGCAGCAACACGCGGTCCACGCCGGTGGCGGGAGGCGTTTGGCGGATCTCGTTGGCGAGGCAGGTCATGGCCTGGCGGTATTCGTGGGGATCGGCGATGGCGGGGATATCGGCGACGATGAAGCCGGCGTTGTGCAGGGAGGGTTGCGAGGGGGGATCGAACATCCAGCTACCAACCTGCCAGGTGATGGCACCGCCGGGCAGCACGCCGGAGAGGAGTTCGGCCAGCAGGCCCAGACCGTAGCCCTTGTGGCCGGCCATGGGGGCGAGGGACGCCTGCTGCGGGTAGAGGGTGCCATCGGTGGTGGGGAGGCCATCGGGACCGATGAGCCAGGTGGGGGGGATGGATTCACCGCGCTGCCGGGCGGCATAAACCTTGCCCCCGGCGACGGCTGCGGTGGCCATGTCGAGTAGGATGGGATCGGCATCGGGCACAGGGGCGGCCCAGGCGAGCGGGTTGCTGCCGAGGACGGCGCCGCGGGAGCCTGGGGCGGCCACGCTGGGGATGTCGTTGCCGACGACCATGCCGAACAGGCCCTGCCTGGCGGCGCGCCAGGCGTAGTAGCCGGCGGCGCCGATATGGCCGGTATTTTTCAGACCGACATAGGCGATGCCGACGGTTTTGGCCTTGGTGATGGCGAGATCGGTGGCGAAGGTGGAGCCGACCTGGCCGAGGGCGGAATCGCCATCGACCACGGCCCAGCCGGGGCCTTCGCGCAGGATTTTGGGGGCACCCTTGGCCCGGTAACCACCGCCCTGCAGTTTGCGGATGTAGCCGGCGAGCAGCTTGGTGCCGTGGGTGTGAACACCCATGGTGTCGGCGAGGGTGAGGGCCTCGGCGGTGGTGGCGGCGTCATCGGGAGAGAGGCCGACCCGTTCGAGGGCGGTGTGGACGAACGCCTCGAGGTCTGACGGGTGGACCGGTTGGTCCCCGGCAAAGTTCCAACTGCTCATCGTGTCACCCCGTTGACGATGCTGCCGAGAGGTTCGCCGCGCAGCGCGGCCACGGCGAGGGTGGCGGCCGATTGGCGCAAGCGGGTGACAGCGGCGACGCTGGCGCTGGCGATGTGGGGGGCCAGGATCACATTGGGGCGGTTGAGGATGGGGTGGCCGGCGGGGATGGGCTCGGGATTGAACACATCGAGCGCTGCACCGGCCAGTTTGCCTGAGTCGAGCGCCTGGACCAGCGCGGCGGGATCGACCAGGTCGCCCCGGGCGAGGTTGATCAGGAGGGCGCCGGTTTTCATGGACGCCAGCGATTGGGGGTTGATGAGGTTTTTGGTTTGGGGAAGCGACGGGCAGTGCAGCGTGACGCAGTCGGACTGGGAGAGCAGGGTGGGCAGATCGGCGCTGGTGGCACCGGCCCCGGTGATGGCGGGGGCGGGGACAACGGGATCGTGCACAAGCACCTTGCCGCCAAAGGCGACCAGGCGGCGGACAACGGCGCGCCCGATGCGGCCGAAGCCGACGACACCCACCGTGGTGCGGCAGAGGGCTTGAAGGCCCGAAAGCGGGGTGGCTAGGCCCCAGGTGCCGGCGTGGACCTTGTTGGTGTGGGTGACGACCTGGCGGGTGAGGGCGAGGAGGAAGGCGAGGGTGTGGTCTGCCACCTCGTCGATGCAGTAATCGGGGATGTTGCAGACGGGGATGTTTTTGGCGCGGGCGGCATCGATATCGACATTGTCGAAGCCGATGCCGTAGCGGACGATGGCGCGGGCCCGGTCCATGGCGGCGACGACTTGGGAATTGACGGGGGCGAACTGGGTGATGACGGCGTCGGCCCCGGCCACGGCCTTTTTCAGCTCCTCGACATCCTTGGTTTGGGCGGCGACCAGCGTGGCACCGGCGGCTTGCAGGATGTCCCGCTCGATGTCGAGGTCGGGGAAAGTGTGGTCGGTCACCACGACGCGCATGGAATTTCTCAGGGGATGGGGAAAGGGAAAAGGAAACCGCACGGGCCAGCGCGGCCGGTTAGACTAGTCCCCTAGGCTAACCGGGCGGTTTGGCTGGTCAAGTGCCGGCAACATCGCGGGGAACGGGTTTGGAGGGGCATTCCATGCGCAGGGTGGTAGCAGGTTTGTGCCTGATGGCCGGGGCTTTGGCCGGCAATGGCCGGGCGGATGTGAAACTGCCGGCGATTATCAGCGACCACGCGGTGCTGCAGCGCGACCGGGCGGTACCGATCTGGGGATGGGCGGACCAGGGTGAGCAGGTGACCGTGAGCCTGGCGGATCGGAGCGCCACGGTGACGCCGGACGCGCAAGGGAGGTGGGAGGCAAGACTTTCCAAAGATCTGCCCGTGGGCGGGCCGTACGAGCTGGTGGTGCAGGGAAAAAACAAGGTGGTGGTGAAGGATGTCCTGGTGGGGGAGGTGTGGCTGGGTTCGGGACAGTCGAACATGGCCTGGACGGTGGACAAGTCGAGGGATTTTCCAGCGGAGCGGGAAAAGGCGCGTTTTCCGATGATCCGGATGTTCAAGGAGACATCGGGGCCGGCGGGCGAGCCGAAGTTGGAGGGCAAGGGCCAGTGGGTGGTCTGCTCGCCGGAGACGGTGGGTGGATTCTCGGCCACCGGCTATTTTTTCGGGCGGGAGATCCACCAGGCGCTGGGCGTGCCGGTGGGGGTGATCAACTCGTCGGTGGGTGGCACGCCTGTGGAGGCGTGGACGCGCTGGGAGGCGCAGAAGGATTTACCGGAATTGAAGCCGCTGTTTGAGAGTTGGGAGAAGCGGATTGCCGCCTGGGATCCGGCGAAGGCGGCTGAGCAGCACAAGCTCGCCCGCGAGAAGCACAAGGTGGCGGTGGAGAAGGCGAAGGCGGAAGGGAAAACCCCGCCGGCCGCGCCTCGGGCGCCTGTGGACCCGAAGAACGACACGCACCGGCCGGCGGTGCTGTTCAACGCGAAGATCAACCCGCTGATTCCCTACGGGGTGCGGGGGGCGATCTGGTACCAGGGCGAGAACAACGCCGGGGGGCCGAACGCGAAGAACTACGGTCTTCAGTTGCGGACCATGATCGCCGACTGGCGCAAGCTGTGGATCGCGACGCCGGAGGATTTCGCCTTCGCGTGGGTGCAATTGCCGAACTTCCGCAAGGCGCAGGAGAAGCCGGTGGAGGAGAGTGGTTGGGTGGTGGTGCGTGAACAGATGGCCGATTGCCTGGCCGTGCCCGGCACCGGCATGGCGATCACCCTCGAGCTGGGCGAGGCCAACGACATCCACCCCAAGGACAAGCAGAATGTGGGCAAGCGGCTGGCCCAATGGGCCCTGCACAGCGTGTATGGCAAGAAGGAGATCGCACCTTCGGGCCCGTTGTATGAGGGGCATGCGGTGAAGGGCAGCGAGGTGGTGGTGCGATTCAAGCATGCCCACCAGGGGCTGAAACTGAACCCTGCGGCGAGGAGCGGGTTTGCCATCCGCGGGTCGGATGGGGAATGGAAGTGGGGCAACGCCCGGGTGGACGGGGAGACGGTGGTGGTGAGCCATCCGGAGATTCAGCAGCCTGTGGCGGTGCGTTACGCCTGGGCGGACAATCCGGTGGCGACGCTGTTCAACGGGGCGGGGTTGCCGGCGGCGCCGTTCCGGACCGACCGGGGGAAATGATTGGCGTTTTGCCAAACGGCGGGCAGGGGTTATACTTCTTGAAACATTTGGACGGCCCCACCTGCCCGCCTTGGGCCGTTTGTTTTGCTTTTTTCCCACCTTTTGGATTCCAACGGAGCACCCGATGGATTCCCGTTTCGCGCCCCAGGGGCTGACGCTGTTGACGGTGCTGGCCCTTTTGGGGGGAACGGCCGGGTTCGCGCACGCCCAGTTGCAAGTCAGTCCGACGGCGGTGCTGCTGGATGGCCCGGAATCGACCCAGCAGTTGCTGGTGACCCTGAAGGCCGGGGGTGTGGCCCGGGATTTCACCCGGGGAGCTTCTTACAGCGTGTCTGATCCGTCCATCGCGCGGGTGGATGCCAACGGGCTGGTGGAACCGGTAGCGGAGGGGGAGACCCGTATCGCGATCCGCCAAGGGGACCAATCGACCAGCGTTGCCCTGCGCGTGACGGGCCTGCGGGAACCGAAGCCGGTTTCCTTTGAGCAGCAGGTGATCCCGCTGTTGACCAAGGCGACCTGCAACTCGGGCGGGTGCCACGGCAAGGCGGAGGGACAGAACGGCTTCAAACTGAGCGTGTTCGGGTTTGACCCGGAAGCCGACCATGCCGCGCTGACGCGGGAGGGGCGGGGCCGGCGGGTGCTGGCCAGCTCGCCGGGGGACAGCCTGCTGGTGCAAAAGGCGATCGCCAAAGTTCCCCATGGCGGTGGCAGGAAGATCCAGGAGGGGTCGCTGCCCCACCGACGGCTGACGCGGTGGATGGCCGAGGGGATGCGCGACGGCAACGGCGGTTTCGTGCCCGAGGCGCGGATTGAGGTGGAGCCGGAGCGGGTGGTGCTGGAGCCGGGTGCGGTGCAGCAGTTGCGGGTGACGGCGGTGGACGCGGATGGAAAGCGCCACTGCGTGACGGCGGAGGCGGAGTTTGAATCGAACGCGCCGACGATCGCCGGGGTGGATGGCCGGGGGGGAATCCAGGCGGGACAGAATCCGGGCGAGGCGGCCATTTTGGTGCGGCACATGGGGCATGTGACGGTGTGCCGGGTGACCCTGCCGAGGCCCGGGAGCCGATTCGCCAGGCCGGCCGAGAACAACCTGGTGGACCGCCATGTGTGGGACAAGCTGACGCTTTTGGGAATTCCCCCGAGCGGTTTGGCGGATGATTCGACCTTCCTGCGGCGGGTGTATCTGGACACGATCGGCACGCTGCCGACGGCCCCCGAGGCGCGGGAATTTTTGGCGGACCAGCGGGCCGACAAACGCGCGCGAGTGATCGACCGGCTGCTGGAGCGGCCGGAATACGCGGATTTCTGGGCGATGAAGTGGAGCGACCTGCTGCGGGTGGACCGCGACGCGATCGGGCCGCAGGGGGCGGTGGCGATCACGCGGTGGCTGCGGCGGCAGTTCCGCGACAACACACCCTACGACCAGTTCGCGCGGAGGATTGTGGCGGCGCGTGGCAGCAGCACCGGTGACACCCCGTCGGCGTTCTTCAAGGCTTTGGACAATCCGGAGGCGCTGGCGCGGTCGGTGAGCCAGTTGTTTTTGGGGGTGCGGATCGAGTGCGCGCAGTGCCACCACCATCCCTCGGAGCGGTGGGGGCAGCCGGATTATTTCGGCCTGGCGGGATTTTTCACCGGCGTGGGGCGGAAGCAGTTGCCCACGGGGGCGGTGAGCGTGGTGACCGAGGCTGGCAAGGATCTGGAGAACCCGCGGACGAAGAAACCGGAGCCGACGCGGGCGCTGGGGGCGGCGCCGGCGCAGTTTAACGAAGGGCAGGACCGGCGGGATGTGTTCGCGGGCTGGATGACCGAGACGGGTAATCCGTTTTTCGCCAAGGCGATCGCCAACCGGCTGTGGGCGCATTATTTCGGGCGGGGATTGGTGGAGCCGCTCGACGACCTGCGGGCGACCAACCCGGCCAGCAATGAGCCGTTGCTGGAGGCGCTGGCGGAGCACTTGAAGGGCGCGCGGTATGACCTGAAGGCGTTCACCCGGCTGCTGCTGAACTCGAGGGCCTACCAACTGGCCGGGGCGACGGAGGCCAACCGCGCCGACGAGCAGAATTTTTCCCACGCCATGCCCAAGGCGCTGCCGGCGGAGGTGCTGCTGGACGCCATCTGCCAGGTGACGGGGGTTTCTGAGAAATTCCCGGGTGTGCCGGAGGGAACACGGGCCGTGCAACTGTGGGACAACCGGATGCCGTCGTACTTTTTGCGGCTATTCGGACGGCCGGTGCGGGTGAGCGTGTGCGAGTGCGAGCGGGGCAACGAGCCGAGCATCGCGCAGGCGCTGCACCTGATGAACGCGCCGGAGATCAACGACAAGATCCGGTCGAGAATCGGGGTGGCCAGGCGTCTGGCCGACTCGGGGGCCGGGGACGAGGCGGTGGTGCTGGAACTGTATCTGGCTTGCCTGGCACGGCCGCCGAGGCCGGACGAGCGGGAGGCGATGGCCGCCCTGTTCCGGCAGGCCGGGAAGGACCGCCGCGGGGCGGTGGAAGACGCCCTGTGGGCGCTGATGAACACACGCGAGTTTGTCTACAACCATTGATCCGGCGGAAGCCGGGCGGAGATGGCCATGTTGATCCACCGAAACGACGGCTGCGCGGCGCGGGGCAGCCATGTGTCCAGGCGGATGGCGCTGCGGGTGGGGGCCTCGGGTCTGTTGCCGGGGCTGACCCTGCCGGGGTTGCTGCGCATGCAGGCGCAGGCGGCCAACGGCAAAGAGGTGAAGGCCAAGTCGTGCATCTTTTTGTTCTTGCAGGGTGGGCCCTCGACGATTGACATGTGGGACCTGAAGCCGGAGGCGCCGGCGGAGATACGCGGGCCCTACAAGCCGATCCGCACCAATGTGCCTGGCACGCTGGTGGGGGAGCACTGCTTCAGGACGGCCAAGATCGCCGACAAGTTCACGATGCTGCGGAACCACAGCCACAACGACAACGGGCACACGACCGGTTGCCACTATGTTCTGACGGGGGTGAAGGCGGCCTTTGCGGACGGGGCGAACACCAAGGTGCCGGTGAACGACCTGTACCCCTCGATCGGCTCGGTGGTGGCGAGGGAGTTGGGCCCCAGGGGCGGTGTGCCGCCCTACATCAACATGCCGCATCCCTTGACGGCGGGCGGCCCGGGTTTTTACGGGGCGGAGCACGCGCCGTTTGTCATCGAATCGGATCCGGTGCAGCCGGATTTCGAGGTGAAGGACCTGCGGGCGGATGAACGGCTGGGTGATGGGCGGGTCAACCGCCGCAGGCAGGTGCTGGAGAACCTGGAGCGGGGCGTGAAGCCGCAGGGCCGGGCGGGCACGATGGACACCTATTACCAGAAGGCCCGGGACCTGATGACCTCGCCCCAGGCGAGGAAAGCCTTCGACCTGAAGGCGGAGAGCGAGAAAACCCGGCAGGAATACGGGCCGACCTCGCTGGGCCAGTGCTCCCTTTTGGCGCGGCGACTGGTGGAGGCGGGGTGCCGGTTCGTGGGGGTGGACCATGGGAGTTGGGACACGCATTTCTCGTGTTTTCCCAGCCTGGAGAAGGACCTGATCCCGCACGCGGACATGGCCTTCAGCGCGCTGGTGGCGGACCTGCATCAGCGGGGGATGCTGGACAGCACGCTGGTGGTGATGATGGGCGAGATGGGGCGGACGCCGCGGATCAATGACAAGGCGGGGCGGGACCACTGGTCGATGACCCAGACGGTGCTGCTGGCGGGCGGCGGCATCCAGCCGGGGCGGGTGATCGGCGCGACGGACAAGACCGGATCGGCTCCGACGGCCGACCCGGTGGGGGTGTCGGACATCCTGCGGACGGTCTTCCACCTGATGGGGATCGATTCGGACAAGATCCTGCACACGCCTTTGGGCAGGCCGGTGCCGATCGTCAATGGCGGCAAGGTGATTCGGGAACTGCTGTGATGGCTGGCCGCCGGTTGGGATGGTTGATTCTGTTGGCGACAGCGCTTGGAAGCGCTGGCAACTGCCATGCACAGCGGGCCCCGGAGGCCGGGCATATCTTCCCGCCGGTGGGCCAGGCGGGGACCACGGTGGAAATTCGTCTGGCGGCCACCGACCTGACGCCGGACAGCCGTTTTTTCTTCATGGACCCTCGGCTGAAGCTGGAAGTGCTGGAGGCGCCGGGGCCGGTGCTGATGCCGGAGCCGCCCTACTGGCTGGGCATCAAGGCTTATCTGAACGACCCGAACCTGACGCGCGAGGTGCGGGCGAAACTGACCATTCCGGCGGATATGCCTCCCGGCCTGGTGCATTGGGGTGTGGCGAACGCCTCGGGGGCGGGAGATACCGGAAAGTTTCTGGTTTCTGACAGGCCCTTTGTGCTGGAGGAGGACGGGCGCAAGGGGCCGCAGGTGCTGCCGCCGCTGCCGGTGCACCTGTGCGGGAGGCTGGGCCGCATCGAGGAGGTGGACCAGTACCTGGTGGAGGCAAAGCGCGACGGGATGATGACCTGCGAGCTGGTGGCACGGCGGCTGGGGGCAGACTTCTTCGGGGTGTTGCGGGTGAGCGACGAGGGCGGGAATGTGTTGACGGAACATTCCGACACGGCGGGGCTGGACCCGGTGGTGAGTTTTCCGGCGCGGAAGGGCAAGAAGTATACCATCGCGGTGCATGATGTGGACCACAAGGGCTACCGCAGCCTGGGCTACCAGTTGCGGGTGACGGACGGGCCGCGGATTGTCAGCGCCAGCCCCTCGGGCGGCAAGCGGGGTGAGAGGCGCGAGGTCACCTTTTGGGGTATCGGTCTGGCCACTGGTGGGACCGGGATGGAAAGCTTGCGGAGGGCTGTGGAATTTCCGGCCAAGGGTGACCGGTTCAGCTACCGGCTGGAGACGCCGCAGGGTGCCAGCGTTCCTTATATTTTTCCCCTGGGTGATACCCCGGAGCAGTTGATCCAGGGGCCGAATGTGATGCCGATTGGCGCGCCGGGGAACTGGACCGGCGGGTTGGAGGGAGGCATCAGGCGGTTTTCCTGGAAAGCCCGCAAGGGGGATGGGTTGCGCTTGGTCGCCCATGCCTTGAACCCGCATGGCGGGCAAGACCTGGAGCTGGAGGTGCTGGGAGCGGATGGGAAAAAGCTGGTGGACGCGGATGACAACGGGGGCACCGCCAACCCTGTGCTGCCTTTCACCGCGCCGGCCGATGGGGAGTACCAGGTGGTGCTGCGGGACAGGAACGGCATGGAGCCCGGGCCCGCGGATCTTTTCAGGCTGACGGCGCGGGGGGTGGGACCGGATTTCCGGTTGGAGATTCCGGCGACGCTGTCGTTCCCCGCCGGGGGCCCTGGTGCCATGACGGTGAAGGTGGTGCGTCAGCAGGGGTTCAAGGAACCGGTGACGGTGTCTTTGGAAAATCTGCCCCAGGGCGTGACGGCACCGGAGGCGGCCAAGCGGGTGGTTGCGGGCAACGCGGACAGTTTGAAGGTGGATCTGGTGACGGCCAAAAACGCGCCGGTGGATGCCAGGCTGGTGCGGGTGACAGGGCAGGCCAAAGTAGACGGGAAAAACCTGGACCGGGTGGCCGTGGCGATGCAGGGGCAAGATTGGGACCCGTGGAGGCTGGAATCGGCACCGCTGGACCAGGTGCTGGTGGCCACCACGCTGAAGCCGCCTTTCAAGGTGAAGCCGCTGGAGGCCGATGGTGGGCGGCGGGTGAACCGCGGGGCGACCCATTTGGCTGAATTGTCGGTGGAACGGGACAAGGATTTCAACGGGCAGATTGTGCTGGACATGGCGGCCCGGCAGCAGCGGCATCGGCAGGGGATTCGGGGGCCGATGCTCACGGTTGAACCCGGTGCGAAGCGGGCGCATTACCCGGTCTTTCTGCCGGAGGGTTTGGAGACCAGCCGCACCTCGCGGATTGGCCTGGTGGGGATGGCCCGGGTGAAGGATCCCAGCGGAGTGGAACGCTGGGTGACCGGCGATGTGGAGGGGCAGATCACCATGTCGATCGAGGGGGCCCTGTTGAAGTTGACGGCCCCAGGCGAGGTGGAGTTGGGGAAGGAGCGCACGGCGGTGGTGCCGGTGCAGTTGCTGCGGTCGGCCAGCTTGCGTGAACCGGTGGTGCTGGAATTGGTGGTTCCGGCGGAATGCGGCGGCGTCTTGACCGCCGAAAGGCTGGTATTGCCCGAGGGGCGCCACGGGCCGGTGGAGTGGAGACTGAGCGCCAAGGGAGGCCTGCAGCCCGGGGTTTACCAGGTGACGGCCCGGGCCAGCTGTAGCCGGGATGGGCACCCGGTGGTTTCGGAAACGGTGATGGCGGTGGTGTGCGAGGGGGGCAAGTAGCAGGGCGGCGGCCTGGCTGCGGCAATTTTCAAATGTGGTGACGAGCCATGGACTTTTCAGCCCCGGGGCCGGAACAAACGGTACCACCAGACGAAGAAACCCGTCACAACGAAAAGAATGCTGAAGAAGACGATGGTCAACTGGACCATGAGGGGATTTCCACGGAACTAGGGAAATCCCTTTGTAGGGAAAAAAGGGAAAGGGTCAGGGGGCTTTGGAAACGGCCTGGATGGATTCGATCTCCAGGCGGAAGGGGCCGGGTTTCTTGTCGGACAGCATGAAGCCGATGCCGATGATTTCGGCGGGATTGACCGGTCCGGCATTGGCGACCTCGCGACC
This sequence comes from Gemmataceae bacterium, assembly GCA_017853285.1. Classification (GTDB taxonomy): domain Bacteria; phylum Planctomycetota; class Planctomycetia; order Gemmatales; family Gemmataceae; genus UBA6894. Next base: position 11,149 of record JAFMJU010000006.1, on the reverse strand, counting down.
GAATGAGGTGGCGACAAAGTTGGCCAGCGGGGCACGGATCTCGAGCCATTCGCCTTTTTTGGTGGTGAAGGAGGCCCTGTAGGAAAAAGCCATCAACGGGCGATTGATGTAGAGGTTGAGCGAGTAGTCGCGGCCATCGCCCTTGAGTTTGATGAGAAGGGTGTCCGTTGATTTGAGGCCCATGTTGGCCGGTTTGGAACGGATGGACGCGAAGCCGCCGTTGTTTTCGAGGGAAAGCGTGCCGGTGAACTCGAGCAACCCGGCCGGTGTGACCTGGAAGGATCCGCGCGACACGCCGCCCATCACGCCATCATTGACAGCCTGCCAGCGATTGGCTGTGGCCGGCTGGGTGAAATCAAACAGCGGGCGCGCGGGTTCGGCTTGCATGCACAGGGTTCCGCACAGGGCCATGAGGCAATGGGTCATCTCGCTTCTCCATCGAGTGATTCATTATTAGGCGTCTGGATCGGGCCGGACGGTGGAAAGGGTATCTTGGGAGCATCGGGTGGGGACGAGTTTTCGCTTTTTGGCGGGGAAACGCATGAAACTGTTCGCGGTTTGGGTGGTGGGTTTGGTTGGTTTTTTTTGGTGCGGGCCGGTCGCAGTTTCCGCCCAGGGGGTGCTGGAGGTGACCGGGGACACCACGCTGGACCCGGCGAAAACCTATGGCGCGATCATCATCAAACAATCGGGCGTGACGGTGGACGGCAAGGGGGCTTGCCTGGTGGGTGCCAAGGGGGGCGCCCCGAAGGGATTCAAGGGGAATGGGATCACGCTGGAGGGTGTTGACGGCGTGACGGTGAAGAATCTGAAAGCCAAGGGTTTTGAGACGGGGCTGGTGGCGCGGAACTGCAAGGGGATCCGCGTGGAGGGGTGCGACTTCTCGGACAATTTCCATGACCCTGAATTCGGCTGGGGGGAGAGCGGCCGGCGGGGCGGTATCGTATTCGACCGGGTGAGCGGATCGACCCTGATCAAGAACCGGGCCAACCGGGTGTGGGATGGGTGCGTGCTGCTGAATTCGGATGACAACATTGTGGAGGGGAATGACTTTTCGCGCACCTCGAACACCTGCCTGAAACTTTGGACGGCCTGCCGGAACACAGTGAAGGGGAACAACCTGAGTTATGGCATCCGCATCAAGCCGGGGGAGGTGCACGCGCGTGATTCGACCAGCGTGCTGATCGAGAGCGGATCGAACGGCAACCGCTTTGTTGACAACAACTGCACGCACGGGGGTGACGGCATCTTCATCCGCGTGCTGAACGGCTGGTGCAGCACGGGGAATTATTTCGAGGGGAACGATTGCTCCTATGCCAACAACAACGCGGTGGAATGCTGGGCGCCGCGCAACACCTTTGTGCGGAACAAGGCGAACCATTCAAGCTACGGGTTCTGGATGGGCGGTTCGGACCAGTCGCGGCTGATCGACAACGAGGCCTCTTTCAACGGGTTACCGACCGGGCAGCACAATTCGCCCCACTTACCCGGCAAGGGGCACGCCGGGATTGTTTTCATGTTCGGGTCTTCCACCCACACGCTGGTGCGCGGAAACCGTTGCGAGGGGAACAACGGTGCCGGGATCGCGTTGATCGGCGATCTGGCCAGCCAGGGGAAGAAATGGCGGGCGTACCACTGGGTGATTGAGGGGAACACGCTGGTGGACAACCGTTGGCATGTCTACGCCAAGCACGCCGACTGGGTGGAACTGCGAGGCAACCAGTACCGGGGCAGCACGGAGCGGGATCTTCTGCTGGACGGAGATGTGAACTATCTGGGCGAGCGGCACGGCACGGTGGATGGATCGGTGAAACCGCCGGTGGCGCGGTTGACCGGACCCGGTTCGGTGTGGGTGGGGCAGGCTGCTGTGTGGACGGCAGAGGGCAGCAGCGACCCGGCTGGAAGGGGGCTACGGTTCACCTGGGACAAGGGTGACGGGATGCCGAAAGCCGCCAACGAATTGAAAGCGGTGTTCACCAAGCCAGGTTTCCAGCGAATCGGGCTGAATGTGGACAACGGTGTGTGGACGGAGTTGGCCTGGCGGGATGTGTATGTGGTGCGCGAGGTGGCCGAGCTAGGCACGGAGGGGACGCAAGGGGACTGGGGTATCGAGGATTTTCAGGACCGGGTGCGGAGTGGGCAGCAGACCTCGAGGGCGCGGTTTTTTGACAGCGAGGAGCATTTGGTGGGGAAGTCGGCCCTGGGGGTGGAGATTCTGCCCTACGCGGGTTTCCGCGCGGCGTTGACCTATCCGAAAAAATTGGACGCGCGGTGGAAGACGGCCGGGAGAACGAAGCTGAGTTTCTGGCTGAAGGCGATCAATGAGGATGTGACCGGTTGGCAGGGCGGGCCGTTTGTCGTGCTGCACGGGGAAGGCGGTAAGAAGTGTTATCTGGAACCGAAAAAAGGCAAGGACTTGATGCGGGAGATGGACCACAGCGAGGCGCGGGAGGGGTGGCGGTTGTTCGAGATCCCGCTAGCGGGGGATGAACGATGGCAGGTGGACGGCGAGGTACCGCAGACGGTGACCGGGATCTCGCTGTGCTTTGACTCGTGGGGGGCACCGGCCCTGCGGTTGTGGGTGGACGGGTTGGCGCTGGAGTGAGGTGAACCTGGTTCGCCTGGATTATGATGAGATTCTGCGGATGGAATTCGTTTCGGGTCCGACCCAGCCGGGAATGAACCATGCACCCATCGTTGGAAACCGTCGACCATCGCCCTTGGCCGTTGCCGGAAGGGCGGTGGAATCTGCGGCAGCAGTGGCTGGATTTGCTTTTTGCCCACTGGCCCATTGACGCGGCCGAGCTGAAGCCGCTGGTGCCCGAGGGGGTGGAGATTGAGGAATACGGAGGCACCTCGTGGTTGGGGATTGTGCCGTTCCGCATGGCGGGGGTGATGTTCCGGGGTTTGCCGGACCTGCCCGGGCTTTCCGCTTTTCCGGAATTGAATGTGCGGTTGTATGTGCGGCATGGGGGGCGTTCGGGAGTTTGGTTTCTCAGTTTGGACGCACCCAATCTGGCGGCCGTGCTTGCGGCCCGTTTTCGGTATGGCTTGCCCTACCATTGGTCGAAGGTGTTGCACCGGTCGCATGATGAGCCGGGGGCCGCCTATCCGTTTGAAATGACCGCGGAATGCGGGCGTGCCCGCCCGGCCCTGCGTTTCCGGGCGGGGTACGGCCCGGCGGGCGAGGTGTTTCGGGCTAGGCCCGGGAGCCTGGAGCATTTTTTGACCGAGCGCTACTGCCTGTTCACTCGGGGGCGGGGCGGCAAGATCCTGCGAGTGGATGTGCACCACGAGCCGTGGCCCCTGCAGGCGGGGCGGGCGGAGCTGGATGCGGGCGACCTGGTAAAGCCCTTTAGGCTGAGTCTGCCCGACACCGCGCCGCATCTGCTGTTCAGCTCGGGTGTGCGGGTGGTCAGTTGGCCGGCGCGGGATGTGCGCCGGGAACTGGAACTTGTTGCCGGTGGGTCGGGTTTGAGACCCGCCCTTGGGATGGATGTGCCGGCCGTGGTGCCCTATGGCTTTCCCGGCGGGACGGCCGCGGGGTGTTCGGCACACGGTGCCGCCATGAAAAACAGCTAATAACCGGGCTTGTTGATTTTCACCGGAGTGACCGTGTGGGAGTATGGGAGCCCATGGACGGCATTTGCGGCCGTCTGAACCAGGGTGGGGGAGTCAGATGCGCTTTTTCATGGGAATGGTGTTAGGAGCCTCGATTTTTGCGGGCAATTTGTCGGCCCAACAACCGGGGCGCCAGCGGCCGCCGGAATTTGAATCGGTGCAGGTGGGTGCCGATCGGAAGGTGACCTTCAAGGTGCTGGCGCCGAAGGCTGGCAGTGTGAAGCTCTCAGGCGGCGACATCCCCGGCAACAACCAGGGGGCCGACCTAAAGAAGGATGACCGCGGGGTGTGGGAGGTGACCGTGGGGCCGGTGCCACCGGGGGCCTACCGGTACACCTTCAACATCGATGGCGTGCCGGTGGTGGACCCGAAGAACCCGGCCACGAGCGAGTCGAACCAGAACACCTGGAGCCTGATGACGGTGCCGGGTGATTTTTCGGAGTGGAAGGATGTGCCGCACGGGGCGGTGGCGCAGATCACCTATCCCTCGAAGACGCTGGGCAAGGCGCGCCGGGCGCATGTGTACACGCCGCCGGGGTATGAGAAGAGCGCTGAATCGTATCCGGTGTTTTACCTGCTGCACGGCGCCTCGGACTGCGACAACTCGTGGAGCACGGTGGGCCGCGCGGGTGTGATTTTGGACAACCTGATCGCGGCGGGGAAGGCCAAGCCGATGGTGGTGGTGATGCCGGCCGGACACACGGGAGTGTTTCAATGGGGCGGCGGCGGCAAGCCGTTTGACAAGCAGATGGAGGAGTTTGGGGACGATTTCAGCAAGGACCTGAGGCCGCTGGTGGAGAAGACCTACCGGGTGAAGACGGACCGGGGCAGCCGGGCGATCGCCGGGCTGTCGATGGGCGGGGCGCAGACGCTGAATGTGGCGTTTTCCAATCTGGGCGACTATGGGTATGTGGGCGTTTTCAGCTCGGGGGTGTTTGGCATTGTGGGAGGCGGGCCGGGGGGCGGCGCGCAGCCCAACCGGCAATGGGAGGAAAGCCGCAAGGCCACCCTGGACAACGCGGAGCTGAAGAAGGGTTTGAAACTGGTGTGGTTCGGCTGCGGGGAGAAAGACTTTTTGATCGAGACTTCCCGCGGAACCGTGAAGATGCTGAAGTCGCACGGTTTTGAGGTGGTGAATCACGAGACCGACGGCGGGCACACCTGGGACAAGTGGCGCGAGTATCTGAACGACTTCGCGCCACAGTTATTCAAGGAGTGAGGAAGACGATGTCGCATCCCAAACATGGCCGGCCGGATCATCCGGTGCATCCGCTGATCACGCAGCGCTGGAGTCCCTACGCCTATTCGGACAAGCCGGTCTCAAGGGAGGATCTTCTGGCGCTGTTCGAGGCTGCGCGGTGGGCGGCGTCTTCCTACAACGAGCAGCCGTGGGTGTTTTTGGTGGCGACCAAGGACCAGCCAGAGGATTACGCGAAGTTGCTGTCGTGCCTGGTGGAACCGAACCAGGCCTGGGCGAAGCAGGCGCCGGTGCTGGTGCTGGCGTGCATTCGCACGACCTTCAGCCGGAACGGCGCGCCGAATCCGGTGGCTGCCCATGACCTGGGGTTGGCGTCGGGCAACCTGTGCCTGGAGGCGACGGCCCGGGGCCTGCAGGTGCACCAGATGGGGGGCATCGTGCCGGACCGGGCGCGGGTGCTGTTCGGTGTGCCCGAGGGGGTGCAGCCGTTCACGGCGATCGCGATCGGGTACGCAGCCGACCCGGCCAGCCTGCCCAACCAGGTGCGGGTGCAGGAGACCACGCCGCGCACGCGGAAACCGCTGGCGGAGATCGTGCACTCGGGCGCATTCGGTAAATCCTGGGGCTGAAAAGTTCACCCGAAAAAAACGCTAAGGCCCCGGCCGCATGGCCGGGGCCTTAGCTTTGGTTGGACCGTGGTTCGTTTACTTCGACAGGTCGAAGGCGGCGATTTCGGCATCGTTGCGGACATAGACGCGCTTGTTGGCGAAGGCCGGGGCGCACCAGAGCACATCGCGGCCGAAAGCGTTGTTGGTGGGTGCCAGCAGCTTGGCGCGACTGGTCTCGGTGAAGCCCTTGGGGGTGAGGGTGCCGGTGACCAGATGGCCGGTCTCGGTGAAGAAGAAGAACTTGTCCTCGTGGCGGACAATGAAGGCGGTGCCGGAGCCCAGGGGGCGCTTGCTGAGCGGTTCGGGGGTGGTCCAGAGGCGCTTGCCGCTGGGGAACTCGACGGCGGACATCTCACCGCTCTGGTCGAAGCCGTAGAGCGTGCCATCGACCACGATGGGCTGGACATTGACCGGGGAGATGGCGGTCTTGGCCTGGTCCTTCCAGACGACCTCGACGGCGGGCTTGTCCTTGGCGAGCTTGAGCAGCAGGTTCTTGTTGCTGTAGCCGGCGATGAACAGGTAGTCGCCGATCACCACGGGGGACATGATGATGGAGCCGTTGGTTGCCTCGTAGGGGGTGGTCCAGTATTGCTTGCCGGTTTCGGGGTTGAGTGAGACGACCGAGTCGGGGCTGGGGATGACCAACTGGCGCACGCCGCCGGCGTTGATGATGGTGGGCGGGCAGTAGCCCTGCTCCTTGGCGGTGCCGGCCTTCCAGATCTCCTTGCCGGTGTCCTTGTCGAGCGCGACGACATGGCTGCCCTCGCCGCCGGCGAGGCAGATGAGGCGGTTGCCATCGATGAGCGGGTGGCTGGCGTAGCCCCACAAAGCGGACTTCGTCTTGTATTCCTCCTTCAGGTCCTTCTGCCAGAGGATCTTGCCGTCTTCCACCGCGCAGCAGAGCAGCTTGCCCTCGGCGCCGAGGAAATAGACCTTGCCATCGGCCACGGTGGGGGTGACGCGGGGGCCGGCGGGGTAGGAGATGGCGTAGGTGACCGGGTACTCGTGCTTCCAGAGCAACTTGCCGTTGGCTTCGTCATAGCAGAGGACGCGCTCGTTGCCGGTGAACTTGCCGCGGGAGAAGTTGTCGACCTTCACATCGTCCTTGCTGACGAGATCGGTGGCGAAGACCTTGCCGCCAGCGACGGCGGGGCCGGCGTAGCCGCCGGCGATGGGTGCCTTCCAGACAGGCTTGAGGTCGCCGGCGGGGAGCTTGTCGAGGATGCCCTTCTCGCGCCAGGTGTTGTCGCGCTGGGGGCCCATCCACTGGGGCCATTCATCGGCGCGGGCCTGGGTGGCGCCCAGGGCAAGGGCGGCGAGGCCGGTCCAGAGCGCGGGGCGGGTTCGTTTCAGCAGGTTCATTTCCAGGTCTCCTTGCGAACGGGGTGGGGCACCATCTGATTGACTGGACCCAGTCTAACCGGGCTTGGCGGGCAGGGAAAAGGGAGGTGGCATTTCTCCGTGGCAGCGCTCAATGGGGTATGTTGGGCAGCATGGATACTCTTTCCCCGGATCTTTCCAGCCAGTCGAAGCCACCCATGCGGTGGTACCGGTTGCTGTATGTGCAGGTGCTGATCGCTGTGGCGGTGGGGATCACGCTGGGGCACTTCATGCCCGGGGTGGGGGAGAAGCTGAAGCCGCTGGGCGACGGGTTTGTGAAGTTGGTGAAGATGGTGATCGCGCCGATCGTGTTCTGCACGGTGGTGCACGGGATCGCGTCGATGAACGACCTGAAACGGCTGGGTCGGGTCGGCCTGCGGACGCTGCTGTACTTCGAAGTGGTTTCGACCATCGCGTTGGCGGTGGGGCTGGTGGTGGTGAACCTGTTTGAGCCGGGGGTGGGGTTTCAGGCTCCGGAGGTGGCGCAGCATGTGGAGCAGGCGAAACAGCATGCAGAGAAGGCTGCCGGGACGCAGGCGGGGTCTTTGCTGCTGGGGATGATTCCGGACAGTTTTGTGGGGGCATTCGCCGGGGGAGAGTTGCTGCAGGTGCTGCTGGTCTCGCTGCTGTCGGCGTTCGCGCTGGGGCGAATGGGAGACCGGGGCCAGGCGATCTTACGCGGGATCGACCGGGCGCAGGAGTTTTTCTTTTCCATTTTGGGTCTGGTGGTGAAGCTGGCGCCGATCGGGGCTTTTGGCGCGATGGCTTTCACGGTGGGCAAATACGGCATCCAGGCCCTGGAGAACCTGCTGGGGCTGATGGTCTGTTTTTATCTGACCGCGTTTGTTTTTGTGGTGGGGGTGCTGGGCCTGATCGCGCGGGTGGCGGGTTTTTCGATCCTCAAATACCTGTACCACATCCGGGATGAACTGATTTTGACTTTGGGCACCAGTTCCAGCGAGACGGCGCTGCCCGGTTTGATGGCGAAAAGCAGGGCGCTGGGTTGCCATCCCTCCACGGTGGGGCTGGTGGTGCCGACGGGCTACAGCTTCAACCTGGACGGAACGAACATCTACCTGTGCATGGCGGCGATTTTTTTGGCGCAGGCGACCAACACGCCGATGACCTGGGGCCAGCAACTGGGGCTGCTGTTCGTTGCGATGCTGACCAGCAAGGGGGCGAGCGGGGTGACCGGCTCGGGCTTTGTGACGCTGGCGGCGACGCTGCAGGCGGTGCCCTCGATCCCGCCGGAATCGGTGGCCTACCTGATCGGCATCGACCGGTTCATGAGCGAATGCCGGGCGCTGACGAACATGATCGGCAACGGTGTGGCCACCGTGGTGGTGAGCCGGTGGGAGGGAGAGGTCACGGCGGAAGAGGTGCGGCGGAACCTTGGTGAACACCCCGCTTGAAAAGCAAAGGCCACCCTTTCGGGTGGCCTTTGTCGTGATGGGCGAAGGCCGGTTTGTCAGGCGCCGAATTTGCCCAGGCGGCCGGCGTGGGCCATGGCCAGCAGCATGAGGTGCTTGGCCTCGAACTGGCCGAGGCCGCCGTGCAGGCAGGACGATTCGCCGAAGGTGGTGACGGCGTCGGTGCGGCAGGTGGGTGCCGACAGGAGCGTCGGCACCGGGTGCCAGGAGTGGCTCTTCATCTTGCTGGGTGTGCTGTGGTCGCCCGTCACGATGATCACGGTGGGATTGAGCGCCCGCACGGCGGGGATGATGGCGTCGAACGCCTCGGTGGCCTTGACCTTGGCGTCGAAGTTGCCGTCCTCGCCGGTGGCGTCGGTGTACTTGTAGTGCAGGAAAAAGAAGTCGTAGTCGTTCCAGGCGGCCTTGAGGGCATCGACCTGGGTCTCGAGGCTGGGGCCGGTCTCGAGGATGGTCATGCCCACCAGACGGGCCAGGCCGCGGTACATGGGATAGACGGCGAGCGCGGCGGAGCGCAGGCCGTAGACATCGTGCATGGAGGCGATGGCGGGGTGGCGGGCGAAGCCGCGCAGGGTGATGCCGTTGGTGGGCGAGTGCCCGGCGAGGGCGCGGGTGGCCTTCTCAATGAACTGGTTGATGATGTCGGCGGTGCGCTTGCTGGCCTCATCGGCCCCGGCGGCGGGCAGGGGCTTGGCGCCGACAATCTGCGGGTCGGTGTCGTTGACGCGGTCGCCGAGGTTGTCGCCGCGGACCACCAGCACAAACCGGTGCTCGCGGACCGGTTCGACGAAGATCTCGGCGCCGGGCACCTCGATCTGTGACAGGATCTTGCAGACCTCGACGCAGGTCTCGGTGGAGGGGCGGCCGGCGCGGCGATCGCTGATGGCGCCGGAGGCGTCGAGCGTGCAGAAGTTGCCGCGGATGGCGACATCGCGCGGGCCGACCTGAAAATTGATGCCGAGGGCCTCGAGGATGCCTCGGCCGATGCGGAACTCGAGGGGATCGTAGCCGAAGAGGCCGAGGTGACCGGGGCCGCTGCCCGGTGTGATGCCCGGAAGAACTGGCACGGAGAGGCCGGTCACGCCCACGGTGGCGAGGGCGTCGAGGTTGGGAGTCTTCGCGGTTTCGAGTTCGGTCTTGCCACCCGGTTCCTTGGGAAGGCCGCCCAAGCCATCGGCCACGAGGAGGACGATTTTGCTGCTGTTTGGCTCGCGCAGTTCGCGCACCAGGTCGTGGATCTGGCTCAAGATGGTCTCGCTTTCATGATTCGGCAGGGTTTGGTGGCGGAGGGGCACTAAAAGGCCCGGGACGATCCACCGACTGACATGTTAGAAGATAGAGATCAGCAGGCCAAGTAAGCCAGGAAGGTGGAGGTAGCCCATGCTCTGTATTTTGGCCATTTTGCTTTGTCCGCCGGGTGCCCAGCCCTCTGCTGAGGGTGCTTCGCGGCCCAATGTGCTGCTGATCATGATCGATGACCAGAACGACTGGGTGGGTTGCCTGAAGGGGCATCCGCTGGCGAAAACGCCGAACATCGATGCCTTGGCCCGGCGTGGGATGCTGTTCACCAACGCGCACTGCCAGGCGCCGCTGTGCAACCCCTCGCGGACGAGCCTTCTGACCGGGCTGCGACCCTCGACGACGGGGATCCACGGGCTTTCGCCCTGGTACCGGGAGGTGGAAAGCCTGAAGGGGCGGGAAAGCCTGCCACAGGCTTTTGGCCGGGCGGGGTACCAGACGGCAGTGACGGGCAAGATTTGGCACGCGGTGCCACCCAAGGACCGGGCTGGGCAATTTCAGACCTGGGGGCACCCGGGTGGCGCCGGGGCAAAGCCTGCGGCCAAGCTGATTCCGCCCACGCCGGGTGGGAATCATCCACTGATGGATTGGGGGGCTTTTCCGCATCGCGACGAGCAGAAGGGGGACTACCAGGTGGCCTCATGGGCCGCCGACCATCTGAAGAAGCTGCCGGGGGACAAGCCGTTCTTCCTGGCGGCGGGATTTTTCCTGCCGCATGTGCCCTGCCATATCCCGCCGGAGTGGCTGGCGAAGGTGCCAGATGATGACAGCGTGTTGCCGGCCATCCGGGAGGATGACCGGGACGACACGCCGCGGTTCTCGTGGAACCTGCACTGGGACCTGCCGGAGCCACGGCTGAAGTGGGTACGCGACAACCGCCAATGGCGCAACCTGGCGCGCAGCTACCTGGCCTGCACGCTGTTTGTGGACGCGCAGGTGGGCCGGGTGCTGGAGGCGCTGAAGGAAAGCGGCCATGAAAAGGATACCGTGGTGGTACTTTGCTCGGACCACGGGTTCCATTTGGGGGAGAAGCTGATCACGGGCAAGAACACCCTGTGGGAGCGCTCGACCCGGGTGCCGCTGGTGATGGCGGGGCCGGGGGTTGATAAGACCGGTGCTTGCAATCGGCCCGTGGAACTGCTGGACATCTATCCCACATTGATGGAGTTGGCCGGGGTTCGGGGGCCCGAGGGGTTGGAGGGGAAGTCTTTGGTGCCGCTTTTGAAAGATCCGTTGGCCCAGGGTGACCGGGTGGCCATCACCACGCACAACCGGGGCAACCATGCGGTACGGGATGAGCGGTACCGGTATATCCGTTATGCGGACGGGAGCGAGGAGCTGTATGACCTTGTCGTTGATTCCCGGGAGTGGACCAACCTGGCTGGCGAGGCATCGATGGGGGAGGTGAAGGCACGGTTGCGGGGGCACCTGCCCCGGAAGGATGTGGCCGCCGCCCCGGGAAGCCTGCACCGGGTGCTGGAATATGACCCGGCCACCGGCAGGACGGTGTGGGAGGGGAAGGAGATCCGGCAGGGGGATCCGGTGCCTTAGGG
>JAFMJU010000264.1 GCA_017853285.1 Gemmataceae bacterium | reverse complement strand
CCATCCGGCAACACCGCGCGAAAACCATGATTCCGCGCGGCAGCCCCACCCGCGCCCGCTGGAACACGCCATGAATCCCTGCCTGCTGTCGCTCTTCACCGGCCTTTTGGCCACCCTGCAGCCCGACCCGTCCCGGGCAAAGCCAGCCGAGGCAGGCCACCAAACCAGGGCCATCGAGGGCTGGACGGTCCATGTCAGTGACCGGTTGCTGGGTGACGAAAAGGCCGCGACCACCCGCGCCCTCGACCTGCTGGCCGTCCAGTTGCGCGAGATCGCGCGCGTCGTTCCCGCCCGGGCCGTGGGTGAGATGCGCCGGATCCCGCTGTGGTTCAATCCCGAATACCCGGGCGTGCGCCCCACCGCCGAGTACCACCCCGATGCCGGCTGGCTGCGCCAAAACAAGCGGAACCCGGCCATGGCCCGCGCGGTCGAGTTCACCGACATCCCCGACTTCGAGCGGGAGATGGCGCGGATGCCCAACTTCACGCTGCACGAGCTGGCCCACGGCTACCACGACCGGGTGCTCCCCGGGGGTTTCAACAATCCCGACATCCTCGCCGCCTTCGAGAAGGCCAAGGCCCGGGGAATCTACGAGCGTGTCGAGCAACGGCGCGGCGATGGCCGCGCCTCCACCGTCCGCGCCTACGCGATGGCCAGCCCGATGGAGTACTTCGCCGAATGCAGCGAGGCCTACTTCTCCGCCAACGATTTTTTTCCGTTCACGCGCGGGGAACTGGCGGCGCACGATCCGGAGATGTTCAACCTGCTAGGCAAACTGTGGGGGGACACCACGCCGGAGGCGACCACCAACCATCGAAACATTTTTGAGGAATGGAAACATTCGGGATCGGTCTGGCTGCTCACGACGCCGGAAGGCGCGGACCTTCCCACAGGCACCAAGGTGGAGCAGTTTCCGGTGCTGGTCCGGCTGCACCGGGACTTCTTCGATTTCTCGCAGGCCAGGCGCGGCGGCGAGGACTTGCGCGTGACATCGGCCACAGGGGAACGGCTTGCGTTCCAGATCGAGGACTGGAACCCTGAAAACGGCACCGCCAGCGTGTGGGTGCGCGTGCCCTTGATCACGGGGAACTCGCGGCAACAAATCCGGCTCCATTGGGGCAACCCCAAGGCGGCCGGTGAGTCCGACGGCCGGGCGGTCTTCAACCCGTCGAACGGTTACATCGGCGTCTGGCACATGACAGGCCAGGTGCGCGATGAGACCGGTGGCATCACCAGCACCGACACGGGGACGACCGCCACCCCCGGCGTGATAGGCTCCGCCCGGCGCTTCGGCGAGGGGAAGGGTGTTTCCTGCGGGGACAAGATCACCAGCCTGCCCACCGGGGCCGCCCCCAGCACCACCGAGGCGTGGTTCCGACTCACGCGCCCCAACGCCACGCTGATCGGCTGGGGCAACGAGAAGGCCCAGGGCAAGGTGGTGATGCAGTTCCGCAGCCCGCCCCACATCCGGATGGATTGTTACTTCTCCGGTGGCAATGTCGAAAGCGCCAACCGGCTGGCCCTGGGGGAATGGACGCATGTCGCGCACACCTACCGCGAGGGGGAATCGAGGCTCTACATCAACGGGGTTTTGGAAGGCAGCAATACCAGGCAGGACAGGCCACTCAACCTGAAGAACCCCGCCAGGCTTTTCCTCGGCGGCTGGTACAACCAGTACGACCTGGCGGGCGATCTCGACGAGGTGCGCGTCTCGAGGGTTGTCCGTCCGCCGGAGTGGGTGCGCCTGCAGTACGAGAACCAGAAACCCAACCAAACCCTCGTCGGCCCGCTGGTGCAGCCGGGCGAGGATTTCTCGGTCTCGGAAACCAAACTCGAGCTGGGCGAGAACCAGACCGCCACCATCCGTGCCCGGGCCGGGGGCGCGCAGAAGGTGCTGTGGATCGAGAGGCGCGGCGGGCGGGAATCAGTCGTGGCGACCGACCGGTTCACCCATGCGTTCAACGCGGGCCGGGTGACCACCTCCGGCCCGGGAGGAAAAGGGCAGGGCCAGGCCCCGGCCACCGCGCTCCTCTTCAAGGCGATCTACGCCAACGAGACCAGAACCAAGGAGATCCCGATCACGCTGCGCGACGATATCCCCGATCCCTCCTTCACGCTGTCAGCCCCCGGGCAGTGGGATGGCCGGAAATCGATCGAACTCGTGCCGCGCATCACCAATCTTCCCGCCCTGGAGGCCAAGGGCGCTGGAAAACTGAACATCGCCTGGACCATCGAGGGTGTGGCGGTCTCTCGGCGCGTGGAAAGCGACAAGCTGGTCCTCCTGCGCGCCCAGGGCGACGGCCCGATGCGGGTGACCGCCGCGATCGACAACGGCGGTGCCAAGGTGATCCAATCGGTCCTCATTCCCGTGCGCCAACCATCCAAGGCTGATGAAGCCTGGGTACCACGACCTTTGGCCCCCACCGAGCAACCCGAGGACAACCAGTTCATCCCGCGCGAGGGGCGCGGAATGGAAGTTGGTCGCCATGGGTTCGTGGTCCACTCCGGCACGCTTGCTGAAGCCGCCGACTCGGTCTTCGTTCGCCTGTTCGCCGATGGCAGGCTCATCCGCACCGAGACGGCAAAGGTCGGCCCCGACCGGAAGTATTCGCTTGCGGTGAAGGTGGAGGCAGGGTTGGTCAAATACCGCACGGAGTTCGGGTCCAAAACCGGCGACAGGGAATCCATCCTGCACACCGCGGGCAACCTCGTCTGCGGGGATGTTTTCCTGATCAGCGGCCAATCGAACGCGGTGGCGACCGATTTCGGCAAGGGCCCCCCACCGGCCCCCAGCGAGTGGGTGCGCACCTTTGGAGCCACCACGACCGACCCGAAGGGATCCCGGCTGAAACTATGGGCCCCGGCGGAGGCGCGGAGCCCCGGCGGAAAATCGGAGATCGGCTACTGGGGCATGGAACTCGGGCGGCGACTGGTCGAGAGCGAGGGCATCCCCGTCTGCATCCTCAACGGGGCCGTCGGCGGCACGCGGATCGACCAGCACCAGCGGAACCATCAAGACCCGACCGATCCCGCCACGATCTACGGCCGCCAGCTTTGGCGGGCGCGCCAGGCCGGCCTGACGCACGGCGTCCGCGCGATCCTCTGGCACCAGGGCGAGAACGACCAGGGGGCCGATGGCCCGACCGGCGGCTACGGTTACGAGACCTACCGGCAATTCTTCGTGGACCTCGCCGCAAGCTGGAAGGAGGACTACCCGAATGTCCAGCACTATTACGCTTTCCAAATATGGCCGAAGGCGTGCGCGATGGGCGTCAACGGCTCGGACAACCGGCTGCGCGAGGTGCAACGCACCCTGCCGAGTCTCTTTTCCAACCTGAGCGTGGTGTCCACCTTGGGAATCAAGCCGCCCGGCGGGTGCCACTTCCCCGCCGAGGGTTACGCCGAGTTCGCCCGCCTGCTGCATCCGATGATGCGGCACCACCTGTACCACCAGCCGGCAGGGCCTTTCAACCCGCCCAACCTGCGCCGGGCCTCCTTCACCTCGGACCGAAAAGATGAGGTGGTGCTCGAGTTCGACCAGCCAGTCCGATGGTCCGACACCTTGGCCAGCCAGTTCCATCTCGCGGGCAAGGCCGGCCAGGTGAAGGCCGGTTCCGCTGACGGTGCGCGAATCACACTCAAGCTGGCAGGTCCAACGCCATCCGGCACCATCACCTACCTCGACAGCGCCAATTGGAACCCAGACAACCTGCTGTGGGGCCAAAACGGCCTGGCGGCGCTCACCTTTTGCGAGGTGCCGATCGATCCTCCGGGGGCTCGGCCCTGAGCCAGCGGCGGAAGTTCGGCAACAAAAAAAGGCACAGGCTTGGCCTGTGCCTTTTGGTTTGTTTGACCGGCGGCTGGAGCCATCGGGCCAGCCGGGCCGCACCCTGTCAGCCGATCAATTCACCTCGCACCCGACCAATCCCGCCCACCGGCAGGGGCCGGCCAATGCGGTCATAAATTTCAGTATGCGGATCGATTCCCAGCAGGTGGTAAAGCGTCGCCAGCACATCCTTGGGCGAAAACGGTGTCTCGGCCGGCTTGCCACCCTGCCGGTCGCTGCGGCCCACCACGCGGCCGCGGGCAAAACCGCCGCCGGCGAACGCGGCGGAATAGACCCCCGACCAGTGGTCTCGGCCGCCCCCGCGCACATTCTGCATGCGGGGCGTTCGGCCATGCTCGCTCAGCACCACCACGGCGGTGTCTTCCAGCATGCCACGCTGCTCGAGGTCGGCCAGCAGGGTTGCGAAGGCGTTGTCGAACCCAGGCCCCAATTCATCACGCAGTCGCGGGTAGTGGAACACATGGGTGTCCCAGCCGCTGTTGACCTGGCCGTACTCGTCCCAGAACACCGTCACGAACTTGCCGCCGGCCTCCAGCACGCGCCGCGCGGCCAGTACCGACTGGCCGAACAGGTTCATGCCATAGCTCTCGCGCAATTTGGCCGGTTCGCGGTGCACTTCCAGCGCGTCGGCCAGCTTGCCCGAGGTGGTCAGCGCCATCGCCATGGCCCGCTGGCGCTCGAAGGCCTCGCCCCCCTCGATCAGTCCCGAGCCGTCCAGTTGCCGCGCCAGGCTCAGGCGCGGGTTCATTCTGTCGAGGGTCAGACCTTCCACCGGCTTGCACAGCTCGAAGCGGTCGTCCGGCCGGATGCCGAGGTACGGGTCAGCCACCATCTTGGGTGGAATGCCAGGGGTGTTGGAATCGCGCTCCAGGGTCTTGGTGCCCAGGGCCCTGAACTCCGACCAGACCGGGTCGGCCGTGGGCCCCAGGAAACCGCCGAAAGGCCCCGACCGCGCCGGCCCGCGCTTGGAGCCGAATGGGAAGGGCAGGGCGAAGTTCCCGGGCACCCCGGAGGGTCCGGCCTTGCCCCGCGAGGCCAGGTGGTCCACCACGGAACCGATGAACGGCCAGTGGCGCGAGTCGCGTGGCTTCGACTCGAGCGGGATGTCAGTGGTGGGCACGCCGGAGGTGGCGTAGGCGACGCCGTGCACCGGATAGGGGTGGGTCAGCGTGCGCAGCACGCAGACCTTGTCGAGCAGGGCGGCCGTGCGCGGGAAAATCTCGCTGATCCGCACGCCGGGCAGGGCGGTGGGGATGGAGCGTATGTCGCCGCGGATTTCCAACGGCGCGTCCGGTTTCGGGTCCCAGGTGTCCAGTTGGCTGGGCGAGCCCCACAGGCAGAGGAGGATGCACCGCTTGGCCTTGCCGAAGCCGCCCAGATCAGCGGAGCCAACCCCGGGCCTGGTATCGGCCCGCAAAGAAATGGGTCCCCATGGTCCCACGGATGCCAGGGCGCCCAGCGAACCCACCCGCATCAGGTCGCGGCGGGTGAGCCCGTCACACAGACGCTTGGGAGACCCCAGGATGCTCAGCATGCTTCATCCAGAGTGGGAGGTTCGAGGCCGGTTCACGGGGGCCAGGGCAGGCGGGGACCCCCCTCAAGAGTATCGGCTCATTATCCCCGCCCCCTCCGCTGAAAGCCAGAGGGATCCTGGCGGGGGTATAATGGTCGGACCAGATTCAGGGACCACACGGACGGAATGGCATGGGCTGGAACCAGACCGACACCTACCTGCTGGCCACGCTGACCGGCGTGCTGTTTGGCGCCATCTCCCTGGCCGGACTGGGTACCGTGCTGCCCAACCGGGCCATCCAGAAAACCGGGCAGATCCTCTTCGCCTCGGGGCTGCCTTTCGTCCTAGGACTGTGGCTGGTCCTGCGCATCATCGGCGTGGG
>JAFMJU010000263.1 GCA_017853285.1 Gemmataceae bacterium | reverse complement strand
CGGCATTTCGCGCGGAACTCAATAGCAAGATGGTGCCGCTTTCCAGCAGGATAGCCAACCGACAGGTTTCATCCGATGAGACGGAAAAGCTGCTGATCCGACTGGCCGACGACAAAGAGATCGAGTGCGTGCTGATGCGGGAAGAAAATCGCCGCACCGCTTGCGTCTCGACCCAAGTGGGTTGCGGCATGGGTTGCGTGTTTTGCGCCAGTGGGATGTTCGGGGTGACCCGCAATCTTCTTGCGGGTGAAATCCTGGAGCAATTGATCCATGTCCGAAACCGGTTGAAACCGGATGAGCGACTTAGCCACATTGTGGTCATGGGCATGGGTGAACCCATGGCCAACCTCGGTAACCTGTTGGCGGCATTGGAAACCGCCTGCCATCCGCAAGGGCTAGGACTATCCGCGCGGCATGTCACCATTTCCACCGTGGGATTACCCGATCGGATGCGGGAACTCGCCGATGCCGGCAAGAAATATCACTTGGCTGTTTCCCTGCACGCACCGGATGAAGGCCTTCGTACCCATCTGATGCCAACAAACGCCAAAACCGGGATACAAAACATTTTGGAGGCCGCCGATTATTTCTTTGAAAAAACCAGACGGCAGGTGACATACGAATACATCCTCCTGGCTGGACTGAACGATGGACCCAGGCAGGCGGAGCAATTGGGTTCGCTCCTTTCCCATCGAAAAGGCCATGTGAACCTGATTCCCTTCAACCCCGTCTCCGAACTGGAATTCCGACGCCCCCTTCCCGATGCGGTGAGGCAGTTCCGGGACATCCTGGACTCTTTCGGGGTGAGTTCCACTGTCCGCAAACGAAAAGGGGCGGATATCTCCGCCGCTTGCGGTCAACTTCGCCGGGAAGCCCTGGCCGGGTCGCCCGTTTCGCCAGCCGCTTCCCTTTGAGAGGAACCCCTTTTTGGTTTTCAGGCACTATTTTGCCATTGCCTAATGGCGGCTTAGGCTTGACTAAATATATCATTAGCCTAGCCTATGCTCATGGGTATCAACCGTCGCCACTTTTTGGCAACACCCGGTTTGGCGAGCGTTGCTTTGGCCGAACTGGGGTGTGCAAATTGGGAACAGGGCGATCATGTTTTGGCCACCACCACTTTGGTGGGGGACTTGGCCCGGCACCTCCTGCCCCCAGAAGTTCCTGTCATATTGCTGATGGGGCCGGGAATTGACCCACATACTTACGAACCCACCGCACGAACGGTCGCCCACATTCGCCAGGCGCGTTTGATTGTCGGCCATGGCCTTCATTTGGAAGGTCGACTGACGCAATTACTGGAAGCAACGCACGAACAAGCAATCCGTCGGGTTTTTCTGGTCACCCGACATCTGGAAACCGCCCAACCGGATCGTTTGCGCCAATCGGACTGCCAATGGGATCCCCACATCTGGTTTGATGCCGAACTATGGTCGGACACCATCCCCCCCCTGGCCATGACACTTGCCGAGGTTTATCCCCGGCACAGTGGTCATATCGAGGAAAATAAAAATTTTTTAAGATCTGAATTTAAAAAATTGCACCGGGAAATGCTGGAAAGGGTGAAGGCCATCCCCCCCGCAAGGCGCATCCTGATCACCTCCCACGACGCGTTCGGGTATCTGGGCCGGGCTTACGGTTTGGAAGTGCACGCCATCCAGGGGATCAGCACCGCGGCCGAGGTGTCGGAATCTTCGCTGAGGGAGCTTGCGAATTTGGCCGTGGAACGGGAAGTTTCGGTCGGGTTCCTTGAATCCACGGTTTCACCACGCACATTGGAAAAACTGCGGGCACTGATAAAGGCCAGGTCGGGCAGTACCGCGGAAACCTCTTTCCGTCTTGGTGGAGAACTTTTTTCCGATTCGCTCGGGGGCGCAGGTTCCGGCGCGGAAACCTACCTCTCCATGATGCGCCATAACCTGGAGGTGATTTCGGGGGCATTGAGCAATGGCTAAAGAACCGCTCCCGCCCGCTGAAGCCGTGGTTCGGCTGGAGGATGTCACCGTGGCCTACGGTGACCGCCCAGCCCTTTGGGATGTGGATCTGGAAATTCCCAAAGGCAGCCTTACCGCCGTGGTCGGGCCCAACGGTGCCGGTAAAACCACCTTGATGAAAACAATGCTGGGCCTGCTGAAACCAGCCACTGGCCGGATTGAAATCCTCGGGGAAAGCCTCGCCCACTCCAAGGGAAAAGTGGCATTTGTTCCACAAAGGAGCTCGGTGGATTGGGACTATCCCGCGACAGTGGGCGACTTGGCCCTGATGGGGACCCATGGTTCGCTGCCCTGGTGGAAACCCGTGGGCAAGGAAGAGAAAAGGCGCGCCAGGGAAGCCCTTGAAATGGTGGATTTGGTGGGCCTTGCAGATCGCCCCATCAACCAATTATCCGGAGGCCAGCAACAGCGGGCCTTCCTGGCAAGAGCCCTCTCCCAGGACGCTCCCCTACTTGTGCTGGACGAGCCATTCCAAGGAATCGATGCCTCCACCGAGCGGGCCATTCTCGACCTTTTCAGAAATCTCAGGAGAATGGGCCGCTCCCTAATCGTTGTCCACCACGATCTCCATACGGTGAGGGACCTTTTCGACTTCAGCGTGCTCCTGAACGTGCGTGTGGTCGCCGCCGGCCCGACGGAAAGCACGCTGAACGAGGAAAACCTGCGCGCCACCTACGGCCCCCGTTTGGGCCTTGATCCCAGGCGGGCCCCGCATGGCCCATACGACGGTGCCAGGCCATGACCACCCCGGATGGCGCCGTCTTGTTCGCCTGCATTGGTGCGGGACTGCTATACGGTCTTTTGGGAAGTATCACACACCTACGCAGGCAATCCCTGCGCGGCGATGTGCTGGCCCATTCGGCCTGGCCGGGAGTGCTGGTCGCCTTCGCCATCACGGGGGAGAAGTCCCCTGTTGTCCTTGCTTTGGGCGCATTTGTTTTTTCCGCCGGGTTCGGGCTGGTGATCACTTGGCTTGAACGCCTTTTTCCCCGGCTTAAAGGGGATGGAGCCCATGCCCTGCTTTTATCCGGCAGCTTCGCGCTCGGGTCGGTGGTTTGGAGCCTGATGCAACGGCATATGGAGGGACTGGGACAGGCCGGCCTCAAATCCTTCCTGCTTGGGCAGGCAGCGGCGGTCCAATGGCCGGACGCCTGGACCCTGCTAGGGGCCTCCATGTTGGCCGGCCTTTTTGTTTATTCATTCCGCAGGGACATTTCCGGAATCCTCTTCGACCGAGACCATGCGTTTCTGCTGGGGCAACCCACCCTTGCGGTGGAATGGATTTTGGATTTGTTTCTTGCCCTCGGGGTGGTTTGCGGCCTGCAGGTGGTTGGCATGGTGGTCCTTAGCGCCCTTCTCGTGGCCCTGCCCCTCGCGGTCCGGCCCCACACCAAAAGTTTCGGCACATTCGTCCTGGCCTCCACCATGCTCGGAGGCGCTATTGGGTTCGTCACACCCTGGCTTGTGATTTTCCTCGAGTCCTCCTTCGGCCATCCAGGCAAGGGAATACCAACCGGCCCCATTTTTGTGGTTATGGCAACCCTCGTTGCAATCGCATCGCTGTTCGGGCCTCGTTTTAACAACAAGTCAGTGGCAACCGGAATCGGGGTTCGAAGGTGAACCCATTTTCAGGAATGCTTGAAATCTTTTTGATCGGGGCCTTGTCAGCCATCGGTTGCGGCCTGACGGGTCCCGTACTGTTATTGCGCCGGCGGGTGCTGCTTGGAGACGCGGTCAGTCATAGCGTCCTCGCCGGGATCGGCATCGCTTTTTGGATTCACCCGGTAGTTAATTCGCCCTGGCTTCGGCTTGGGGCGGCACTTTCGGGATGTTGCGCGGCCTGGGTCGCCACCAAACTGACCGGAATTCTGCGAGGGAGGGCGGACGCGGCCCTTGGTCTCGTGTTCCCGCTGTTCTTTTCAATCGGGGCACTGATTCTGGCCATCAAGGCATCCAACACCCACCTGGATGTCGATCAGGTGCTTTCTGGAAATCTGGAAAGCTCATGGCTGGAAAGGTTCCGGCTGGGAGGAACAGACCTTGGGCCACAGGCGGCGTGGAACATGTTGCTGATTGTAGTGGCGCTCCTGGCTGCCGGGTGGATTTGGTGGCGAGACCTGCAACTGTACCTATTTGACCCGCAACAGGGGCAAATACTCGGCAGGCCGATGGCATTTCTGGAAATCCTGGTGGTGGTTGCCACCACTTCCGTGATCGTGTTTTCATTCGACGCCATGGGACCGATCCTTCTGGTGGCCCTGTTGGCCGGGCCGGGAATTTGCGCATGGTTCCTCACCAGCCAAATAGGACCCTTCTTCCTGGCCACGGTTGCCGCCGGATTGCTATCGGTTTTGGCGGGCACAGGATTGGCCTGCGCGTTGGATCTCAATATCGCCGGATCGATTGGGCTTGCCGCGTTCTTGATCGCCCTTGGCACCCTTTTGATGGCACCTGATCACGGAATGGTTTTCAGGTTGTTGCAGGCCAACAGGGCGAGAATCCGATTTGTCGCCCGATTGTTGGCGGTTCATATCTGTCAACATGAGATCAAGGGTGACCAAGCCAGCGAAAACACCCGGGTGGGTTTGCGGGATCACCTAAAACTGTCCGAAAAAGAGGTGGCAGCCGGGGCCCTCTGGCTTCAGGCCAGATCTCTGGCCGTTTGGGAAAACCAAATCCTGGTTTCCACCCATGCCGGTAAAATTTTCGCCAAATCCCTCGCGGAAGGACAAGATTCAACAGACGGCCAAATGGGAGGCGAAATTCAGCGACCGGCGTCACTCATGTAAAGGGGAAGATGGCGGTAGTAGACTTCCAGTGTCAGTAAAGCCAACGAGGTCTGCATCAGGCGCCCGCCCTCACGTACGGCATGGGTATCGCCCTCGGGGTTCCAGCTACCGGCCAGGGTCGCCGGGGCGGGTTTGGAGGACCTGGGACCACCGACCTGCTTTTCAATCAGAAAGTCCCGGATCCCCCCCTTGCCGTTCCTGCCCGGCCCCAGGTTCCAAAGGTCCCAGCATTCATCCTGGCTACCCATGTGGTGCATTGCCTGGGTGGCATAATAAAGGTAATAAATATCCCCATTTTGTGTTGGCGGGTTTGCAAGGATAATTTTGGCCCCCTTCCGCAGGGACTCATTGTTTGGCCTTGTTCCCTGGTAAAGCCTGCAGAGCATCCCTGCCGCGGTCATTGGGGGTGAAGCTGACGCATCCTGGTAACCGTAACCACCGGTCACCTTGTTCAGGCACTGGTCCAAAAAGCGTTCCACCAGCTTGTACCGATCAGCGGGTACCCTTATCCCGGCCATTTGCGCACTTTTCAGCGCCATGAACATCCAGCCGGTGACCGACATATCCCCTTCCTGTTTGGGGGTGTAGCGCCATCCGCCTCCCTTTGGGTCCTGAAAATCAATCACATGGGAGATCCCTCGCTGGGCGGAGGCCCTTAATTGGGCATCCCCGGTCAATCCGGAGGCCTCGCACAGGGCTATGGTTGCCAAAGAATGGGCGTAGGCATTTTCGTTGTAGGCCCCCGTGCGCTTGTTCTGCTTGAGCATCAGGAAATTCAGGGCTCGCTGGACAACCTGGGAATGGTCCACCCGGTTTTTCTTGCCACCCTCAACCGTCTCCTCAACCTTCTCGCTGTTGGGACGGTGAGTGATGCCAGCGGCGAGGAAGGGAAGCACGCCTAGGGCAGCGCCTGCCACATCGTTTTTGGTGTTACCACCCAGCTTTTCAATCGACCAGGAA
>JAFMJU010000262.1 GCA_017853285.1 Gemmataceae bacterium | reverse complement strand
AATTCCGCCCATGCCCGAACAACCAAAACCGATCCCGCCACCTCCCGCCAGGCCAACCAGGACGGAAGCTTCCAAACCAGTCCTGGTGCCTATCCTGGTACCCGAGCAGCGGGCTTCCAAACCGCCTCAACCAACTATTCCTGTGGCTGCCCGTCCCGCCAAGAAGGCAAAGCCGCAAAAGCAGGTCGCCGCCCAAACCGCAACCAAGGCCCCGGCCGTGACCACTGGCCCATCCGGCCGGCCTACCGCACCGGCTTTTCAAATTCCAGCCACACCATCCGGGCTTTCGGATGCCGGCTTGAAAACCTCGCCATTGGCCCAACTGATCACTGGAAGCCTTCGGGATCCAAAGAGTATCGCGGGCGCGCTGGTCCTTCGTGAAATCCTTGGTCCACCTGTTTCAGCCAGAAACAGTCGGGTGAAATCAACCTTCCCCCTGCCAGAAAAGCGACAGATGGGTGATTCTCAAACCTGACCGGCCAGCAGTTCATCCAGAATCATTTTCACATCCACCGGGCCATCATTCAGACGCGGACCCATCGCATCGCTTTCCCATTGGCCTTTCCCGCCTGGCCAGTGGTGGCCCAGCCGGTCCAGCATCAGCCACCGGCACCAAACTACCCTGCTAATATCGCTAAAAAGGGTTTCCTCGAATTCTGATGATAGGGTTCGCTCCCGGTGGCCAGCCCCCATCAACCGGGCCCAGGTACCGACTGCCTCGGACATGGGCGGAATGGCGTATCCCTCGGGCTGCCAAGGGGTTTTTACCCAACCACCTCCTGGCGGCACGATCGGGTCCAGTCGCCCGTGCAGGAAAACCGTTTTGATTGGCGAAATTTCAGCCGGAAGTTCGGCACGCGGATAGCCTCCGATCGCCAGCACCCCCCGCAAGGATGCCAGGCCACTGGCAGCAAGGCGCAAGGCCATCGAGGCGCCGTTTGAAAACCCCGCAAGCACCACGGGGACCAGCCGGTTCTCCAGCAATCGCCCAATCAATCCGTTGAGCCAGCCGATATCGTCGGCCCCATCGGCCGGGCGCGGCAACCGCCTGGTGCTTCCATCTTCCCAGCAGGGAGTGTTATCCAGCAGGTGAGGCGGGCGGTCCATCCGCGAACGGGTTGCCTCGGGAAAGGCCAAAATTATCCCGCGTTGGCCGGCCCATTCTTCCAACCCCACTTCCTGGAACATCCAGGCGGCTGTGGCACCGGCCCCATGCAGCACTACCACCAGCCCATTGCATTGGCCGTCGACAGGCCGACTCACCAGGCAGCGACGGGAATGCGGACCATGGGTTTCCTCGAATCTTTCCCTGCGCATCCCGAAAATCGACGACATCAGGCGGCCCCGCCCGCGAGGCGACTCCACAAGGCCTTGTAATAACGCAGGAATTCCACGCAGGCTGCGGCATCACCAGGGGTCCGGCCAACCTCGATCAAGGTATACCGGTCGTAACCCATGCCCCGGAAAAGGCCAAACAGTTCGGCGTAAGGATAGGCCCCGGTGTCATTCCTGTACAAGTCGTTGATATGGCAGGACTTGATGTATGGTCGCAGCAGTTCAAAGGATGCCTTCACGCTGCCGTTTTTCACATCGGTACCGTTGCTGTTCCAGGTGACGCCAGCGGAGGGGTGGTCGCAATGCTTCAGGATGGCCTGCATGTTTGCGGGCTCCTGGGTGCCATTGCCATGCACTTCCACCCAAATTTCCACCTTGGCTCCCGCGGCATTTTCGGCGCAGGCACGCACCGAATCCCCAATTCGTCTCAAGGTGTCGGCCTGATTTTCGCCCCGGTTGAAGCCGTTGGGGCGAACCTTTACCCCCCTGCCGCCAATGTCGGCGACCAGTTCAACAAAGCGCTTGCAATCCTCGATGTTCCTTTTCACCACCGCCGGGTCCGTCGAATGAAACTCGCACACCGACCCGCATCCCCACGGAACAATCCCCGAATCCGCGAACCGCTTGCGGACATCCGCCCGCTGGGTGCGGCCCAGCGAAGTCTCCACACCATGCTTATGGGTGGTGCGCAATTCAATGGCCACGACCCCGGATTCCTTGGCCACCTTCAGCAAATCCGGCAGCGATAAATCTTTCCCGACGTTGTAGGTGACCAACCCGAGCCCAAATGCCGGCTTCGAAACCTCCAGTCCAAAAGCGTTTGCCCCCATGCCTTCCTTGGGCAAAGCAGAAACAGCAGCCAAACCCACGAGGCCCGCGACGGTATCGCGGCGGGTGGGTCGTTTGTATTGCGCGTCAGTCCACCCCATGGCCTGTACCCCTTACAGAAATTTGAACCGGGTAGTCCAATCGGAACGCCCGCCACAGACTGCCCATCTTGACATTCCCTCAGCCGGAAGGAAGCCTTTCGCTTCCGGTTCCGGTGACAAGTGGCGAGGCCCTGACCGATGGGAATATAATAATCATTCGGTTCTCAACCCCAGATTTCGGGGATACGGTCATGGCCAGCACGATTCCAGCCCCTCCGTCCTCCAGGGCGGCGGAAGCCCAAGGCCGGGAGATCATTGAGGCCATCCAGCAGGCCAGCGATGTGATTCGGGTGCGCGACACCCTGCGCGGGACGCTTTGGGCTTTGACCATGGTTTTGGGCGCCATGGCGGCTTGCCTTTTGGCCCTGCGCTTTTCCGGGGCCGGCAGCCTTCTCTTGCGCCTAGTTTGGTTGGCCGGGTTTATCAGCTGCGGTTGGGTTCTGTTTCGAAGGGTGGTTCAGCCCCTGATTTTCAAAGTTCAGCCGCTCTATGTGGCCCATGAAATCGAACGCCACCTGCCGGGTTGCAAAAACAGCCTGATCAACTGGTTGGATTTACGGGACAGCAATCTGCCAGCGGCGGTGAAAATCGCCGTGGCCAACCGGGCCCTGCGCGATCTCGAAGGGGTGGAGCCGGCCGAACTGGTGCGGGACAATGCTCCGCCCTCGCGAGTCAAATGGGCCCTCATCGCCTGTGCGTCTGTATTGGTGCTGTTGGTCGCAACCGCCAAGGGAAACACCCTGAACCGGTTGGCCGAGGCACTCATGCCCTTTGATGGCGGCGGCTTTTTTCGCCGAACCCAAATCACCCTTCTGGAGCCCAAGGCTGGCAACGGAAGCATTCGCCTGGGCCAGGACTGCCTGGTTCGGGTGATGTTGCAGGGTGAACTTCCGGCGGAAGGTTCGGATCAAACCCCTGCGTTGCACTTCAAGCACCAGGAGGGTGCCGAGCCCCAAACCGTCCTGTTTTTGGCCGACAAGGATCCAGATGGCCGTTCCGTCTGGTCCGCCGTGGTGCATAGGGACCAGGTCCTTCAGGGGTTCTGGTATTGGGTCACCGCCGGGGACGCCAAGACAGCCACCTACCGGATAGATGTCCGGCTCGATGCCTTCCTGGAAAAGCTGGAGGCGGAGATCGCCCCCCCTGTCTACCTCGCCCGAAAGCCGTTTCCCGCCGAATCCCTCGACCTGTCTGTCACTGCGGGAACCACCATCACGCTGACGGGAACCGCCAGCCAGGATCTCGACCGTGTGGCGGTGCTGTTCCAGCGCGATCAGGTGCAGGGAAAACCCGACCGCATCCTGGGGAAGGTTTCCGCGGATAATCCCAGGCTGCTGACCGCGACACTCCCCGCGGTGAGCAACGGCACCTACAGCCTGGAACTCACAACCCGTGAGGGGGATGTTGCGGTCACACCGCCCCACAACCTGAAAATCACACCGGACAACGCGCCGTCCATCCAACTGGTAAGCCCCACCACCGAGGCGGTCCAGGTTCGCATCCAGGACAAGTTGGACCTCCAGGTCGAGGCGACAGATGACAATGGCCTGGCTTCCCTGACAGCCAGTTGGGTGGCCGCCAACAACACAAGGGTTCCAATGTCGGTCGGCGCGAACGCCTTGATGACCGCCCGTCCGGAGGACATGAAGAAATCCATCAAGGCCACCTGGAAAATCGATCCCCAAGCCCTGCCCTTGCCGGATGGCAAGACAGTCGGTGTTCAACCCGGCGCCACCTTTCTG
Source organism: Gemmataceae bacterium (assembly GCA_017853285.1). Classification (GTDB taxonomy): domain Bacteria; phylum Planctomycetota; class Planctomycetia; order Gemmatales; family Gemmataceae; genus UBA6894. Next base: position 1,777 of record JAFMJU010000262.1, on the reverse strand, counting down.
GTCGAGATCGAGGCGCATGACCACCAACCCGACGGATTGGGCAAGGTCAGCCGTCAACTGAAGGTCACCGTGCCCCGCAACCAGACCCAGGTGCGCGTGATGCAACCGGAGGGCGGCCACAAGACGCTGCGCAAGGGCCAATCCCTTTTCGTAAGCGCCCGTATCTCCGGGCGGATTCCCAAACCCGAGGACGGCGATGCCCCCCGAGTCCTGATCCGCCGGGAAGAGGAGGATGCCCCCAACCTGTTCGTGCCACTCGCCCCGCCGAAGGAAGGCGGCCTCGACGGTATCTGGAGCGCCGTGATCTCGTCCGACCAAGTCGCTGCTGGCATGTGGTACCAGGTGGCGGCAGGCGACGGGGTTTCACCGCTTTACCGCGTGGAGATTCCCGCTCCACTGGCGATGAAATCTCTGACAGGCCAGGTGATTCCCCCAGCCTACACGGGCTGGAAGCCGGCCCTGTTCAAGGATCGCGTCATACGCGGCCTGCGGGGAAGCACCGTGGAACTGAAATTGGAATCCTCGGTGATCAATTCCCGGGGAACGCTGCGTTTCACCGGCACGGACGGGCAATCGAGGGAATGGCCCATGGCCAATGACCCTCAGCGTCCTGCGTTCCTTGGGTTGAAATTCCCGCTGGACCAAGCGGGAACCTACCAGTTGTCGATGGCCGCCGATGACCAGGCGTGGAAGGATGCGACGCCATTCCCCATCGAACTGGTTGAGGACGCCTCCCCACACATGGAACTATCCGTTCCGGGCAAGGATACCGAGGCCTCGTTGGGAGGAACCCTGGCCATCAAAGGCAAGGCCACAGACGATGTGGGGGTCCAGTCGGTCACCTTGCGCGCCAGGGTGGTGGATGGCTCGGAGCTTGCCCCCCTGCCCTACCTCAAAGGCAGATCCCTTCGGGACAAGGGTGGCAGCCTGCCGCGCGATTTGGAATATGTGGAGGTTTTGGATTTTCAGAAACTCCAAACCGCCGACGGAAAGCCCGCCAACTTGCAGGCAGGCCAGGTGATCGAATACTGGGCCGAAGCCCGCGACGCCCATCCCGACCCCAAGCATCCCTCGGGCCTTTCCAGTCGATTCAAGGTCACCCTCAAAGCGCAAGAAGACCCCAAAAGGGATGACCAGCAAAAGCAAAAGGACTTGGAGCAAAAGAAGGAAGCCGAGCAGAAACAAGAGCAGCAACAGCAACAAAACAACCAGGGACAAGGGGAAGGCCAAGGACAGGGGCAAGGCGATCAAGGCAAACCGGACCAGAATCAGAAAAAAAACGGCCAGGGTGAAAACCCCAACGAAAAGCCCATGGGGGGGATGGGAGACAAGCAGGAAGACCAAAAACCCGGGCAGAAAGAAGCCGGGATGGGTAACAACCCTCAAGAAAACCCAATGCAAGGAGAAAAAGCCCAACCAGGCAATAATCCGACGCCCGGGCAAGCCAATCAGCCTCAGCAGGGAGACAACACACAACCCGCCAACCAACCCATGCCCGGTCAAGGGGACCAGCCACGCCAAGGGAACAAACCCCAACCTGGCGATCCCATGGGCAACAAAGACATCAATGAAATTGAAAACAAAATAAATGAGGCACTTGGCGAAAAGCCAATGCCCGGCCAGGGCGAGAAGCCCGGGCAAGGAATGGGCGAGAAGCCCGGGCAAGGAATGGGCGAGAAGCCCGGGCAAGGAATGGGTGAGAAGCCCGGACAGGGCATGGGCGAGAAACCTGGCCAAGGCATGGGTGAGAAGCCCGGGCAAGGAATGGGTGAGAAAC
>JAFMJU010000261.1 GCA_017853285.1 Gemmataceae bacterium | reverse complement strand
CATCGTGGTGTGGTGCCCAACCACCGATGACCAGCTCCACCCGGACCTGCTGAAGCGTTTCTTCGGCAAGACCCACGCCCATGTGCGTGGCAAGGATCTGGTCCTTTGGGCGGTGCGGCAAGACGGCGACAACCGCCCCCGCCGCCGTCACGAGTTGAATTTCCACGCCCGGGTGGGGGAGCACCCCTCGCAGAATTTCATCAGCCGGCCGGGTGTCTTCTCCTACGGCAAGATGGACGACGGCTCACGGGCGTTGGCGGAAATCGCCAGGATCGAGCCGGGAGACCGGGTGCTCGATCTGGGTTGCGGCCATGGCACCCTGGGTGTTTTCGCCGGTCTTTCCGCAGGGCCCGAAGGCGAGATTGTGTTCGCTGACAGCAACGCCCGCGCGCTGGACCTGGCTGCGCTGAACGCCACCCAATGCGGAGTGACCCAATTCAAGACCCGCCTGGCCGCCGAGGCGGCCGACCTGCTGCCGCTGGGTGAAAAGAGCTTTGATGTGGTGCTGGCCAACCCGCCTTACTTCGCGGGAGGCAGTATCGCGCTGAAATTCGTGGAACTGGCAGCCCGCATGTTGAAACCGGGCGGGCGGTTCTACCTTGTCACCCGCCAGCCTGACGAGCTGGCCGAGGCGATGAGCCCGCACTTCCCCAGCTTTGACGCCATCCTAAACCGGGGCTACACCGTGCTGCTGGTGGACGAGCAAATGTCGCTCCGCCCCATCCCCGAGGAACTGCATGTCCCCGACGAGGAAGCCGAGGAGGAACCGGTGGAGGAACGGCCGGCCATCGAGCCGCGTCATCCGCGCGGGCCTGGTTTCCGACGCCGCGGCGGCCGTGGCGGAGGCGGAGCCGGCGGACCACGGGGCGGTTTCGGCAAGCCTCGCACAAGCCGGCGGGACAACACCCAACGGGGTTTCCGCGGGAGCGATGACTGAGTTTATCCCCATGTTTCCATCCTTGGCGAATTTCCACAGGAGCTAGCGACATGAACAGGCGGCAATTCACCCTGACAGGCGTGGCGGCCACGGCCGGATTGATGGCAGGCAAGGCGGCGACGGCCAAGCCGGCGCTGAAAATCGCCCTGAAGTACGGCATGATCGGTGGCGGCGGCAGCGTGGAGGACCGTTTCCGGCGGGCCCTGGCTTGCGGCTTCCAGGGACTTGAGATGGACAGCCCGGCCGATATCAACCGCGCCGAGGTGGTGAAGGCGCGCGACGCCACCGGCATGGTCATCCACGGGGTGGTGGACTCGATCCACTGGAAGGACACCCTTTCCAGCCCCGATGAGGCCGTGCGCGCACGCGGCCTGAAGGGCCTGCTCACCGCCATCGAGGATTGCAAGACCTACGGTGGCACCACCGCCCTGCTGGTGCCTGGCGTGGTGAACAAGGATGCCACCTTCGACCAGTGCTGGGAGCGCTCCACCGCCGAGGTGAAAAAGGCCATTCCCGCCGCCGAAAAGGCCGGCGTGAAGATCGCCATCGAGACGGTGTGGAACAACTTCATCACCACCCCGGACCAACTGGTGAAGTATGTGGACCAGTTCGACAGCCCGTGGGTGGGCGCCTACTTCGATATCAGCAACATGATCAAGTACGGGGTGCCCCCCGCCGACTGGATCCGCAAGCTGGGCAAACGGATGTTGAAATTCGACTTCAAGGGCTATTCCCACGAGAAAAAATGGGTCGGCATCGGCGAGGGCGACGAGAACTGGCCCGAGGTGCTGAAGGCGCTGGACGAGGTGGGCTACAGCGGCTGGGCCACCTCGGAGGTGGGCGGCGGCGACGAGAAGGTGCTGAAAGGCATCGCCGCCCGCATGAACAAGGTGCTGGGCCTCGCATAACCGCTGCCCTACCCCGAAAAAAGTACGGGTCCGGCACACCCCGTGTGCCGGACCCGTTTCATTTCAGTAGCTGTCAGGAATTACTTCTTCTCAAGGGGAACGAGGCTGGTGTGCTCGGCGATCAACCGCCAGCGACCGTCCAGCTTTTGCCAGACATCGGTGTAGCGTTGGGTCTCGTCCACAGGTTGGCCCTTGCGCCTGCCGCGAACACGCACACGGCCGGTCTCCACCGCCACTTGGCCGGTGATTTGTCGCCTGATGTCGCCCGACTCCACCGATTCATAATGCGTGTCGGGCTTGGCCAGCATTTCCAGCACCTGGGAGCGGTCCATCACCCGCCCCGTGGCGGTGGTGAACACCACCCCGGGAGCGAGGATTTTTTCCAGCGCCGCCATGTCTCGGCGGCTGATGGCCGCGTCGTAGGCTTTCGACACCGCTTCCAGCTCCGCGGCGGCATTGGATGCCTCAGGCGGTGCGGCTTGACCTATCGCGACCAGCAGCAGCATCAACACGACGGTATCCCTCGGAATCAGGCCTGGGGAGCCGGGGCCAGATCGCACCCTTGGAACACACCCTTGTGGGCCCCGTCACAAAACGGCTTGTTCTTCGACAGGCCGCATCGGCACAGCGCCACCACTTCCTTTCCGGCGGGGATGGGGAAGGGATTGCCCAGATGATCCACCACCTTGACGGTGCCGGGCACCACCAGGGGACCGTTCTCGCGACAGCGGAGGGTGACAGGTTCGGACATGAGGGGCTCCTTGCAGGGGTTTCAGGCGTGAAAAAAACCAAGCCCCGCTTGCGCGGGGCCCGGAAAGGACTCATTCAGTTTAGCCGCAACGGATCAATCGGCGTAGAAATCGTCCCGCGTGGGGTGCGAGGTGAATTTCCAGGAGACCCGCTTGCCCAGGTATTCCATGAACATCTGGCGGAACTCGGCCGGCGACTTGTCCGTGGTGGTCAACTGCATGCGCGACTCGCGCGGGTAGCTGCAGGTGAAGGCCTGCGGCGGCGGCGAATCCTCCGGTTTTTTCACATCCACCAGCGAGATGGTCATGTCCGCCTTGCCGCGGTACAGGGTTCCGCCAGAGCCCGGCTCATACAAACCCAGATGATTCATCTCGAGGTAGATCACCCAGTCGGCCTTGAAATACTCGCCGATGCTGGCCAGCTCGGATTCGTGCCAATCTGGGTGGCTCATCTTGTAGTCCTCCACCTTGCGGGCGGGGACGATCGTCACCTTCTCCTTGTTCGCCTCGAACAACTGCCGCAGGCTGCGCTCCAGGAAATGGGTCAGCTCGCGATCGGAGTTGATGAACTCGGGGCGCAGGTCCAGGCGGTGATAGGTGAGGATCACCACCTTGCGCTCCTCCTTCTTGTTCTTGGAGGCGATCTTCTGGATCTCGGGTTCGTGCTTGGGGTCTTCCATCGCGAAAAGGAAGTAGGGAACCTGCAGCACATTGCAACCGGTGCCAGCCAGTGCCAGGCCGATCACGGCGCCAGCCAACAGCCGCAACCGGTGGAAGACCTCACTCATGGCATACCCCCCATGCGCGCCCACAGCAGGGCGCCTGAAACCACCAACCACCGACCCAGGGTGACCACTAGCGACACGAAAAGGGCCGCAAGCAGCCCGTTTTCCAGCCGGGTGAACCACCACAACCTTCCGCCAACCCCAGCCAGCAGGCACCACACCATGGCAACCAGGCCCAGCAGGCCCAGCACCACTCCGGCGCTGTTGGCCCTCCATGCAGGCACCAGATCACCATGCGCTAGCAGGGAAATGCTGGTGGTCATGCCGCAGGAGGGGCACGGAATGCCGCTCATGACCAAGAAGTTGCACGGGGGCAAGCCCAACTGCATGTGCGTCCCCTGGGTGAGGGGCTCGCCGGTGGCGGAATCATAGGGGGAAAGCCACCAACCGATGGCGAAAACAATGGCCACACCCGAGGCGAACAGCAGCGCTGCCCAGCGCTCCCAAGTGGTTGCCGGGTAGAGGGTTACCGTTTTCTTACTATCCGGTTCCAGCATGGGGAAATTATACCCACATCCGGGCTGGGCCCGGCTCAGGCGGCCCTGCGGCCGGCCCCATCGGGGTTTTGGGCACTTTTGGCAGATTGCAGAAGAATTTCCTCAGCCCGGGCATTCACACCATCCAGCGCCTGCTGGATTTTCTGGGTGGCGTTCTCCAGCATGCCCCGGCCGGTCTCCTGGTCAAAAGAAAGCGGAGATCCGGTGACCAATACCGCGCGGCTGAAAGGCTTGGGTAACGCGAAACGGTCCCAGGAGTTGAAGCGCCAGCATTTGGAATAGGCTACCCCAAAGGCGACCACCGGAAGGTTCGTCTTCAGGGCCAGGTAGCCCACGCCCTGTTGGACTTGGCGACGCGGGCCCTTGGGGCCATCCGGAGTGATGGCCAGGTGGCAGTTTTGGCCCTGGCGCACCATTTCTTTCACGGCCTCCGCCCCACCCCGGGTGCTCGAACCGGCAACGGTGCTGAAACCCAGCGACCGGCAGGCCCTGGCGATCATCTGGCCGTCGGCATGCTTGCTGATGAGCACCTGGATATCCGGGCGGGCGTACTGGCTGGCCGGCACCAAAATGTGCTCGTGCCAGAAGCAGTAAAGGTAACGGCCTTCGAATCCCGGATCATTGGGATCGTAGCGTTTTTCCTGCGGGTGGTATTCGAACCGGATGGTGCGCATCCAGGTGCGGACGATCATGGAGATCATCCAGCCGGCCAGGGCCACCAACCACGGGCTGCGGATCTTCATGCCACATTCCGGGAAACGGGCCCGGACAGCCTCAGTCGGGCCAGATCCCGCTGAAAACCTCCGTGGCCGGCCCCGTCATATACACGGTTTGGCCTTCCCCGGGCCACTCCAGTTCCAACTCGCCGCCCAGCAGCTTGCCGGTGCACTTGCGGTCGAGCCGGCCGGTGAGAATGCCCGCAACGGCCACCGCGCAGGCCCCGGTGCCGCAGGCCAGGGTCTCGCCGGAGCCACGCTCCCAAACCCGCATCACAAACCGATTGCGGGCAACCACTTCCACAAACTCGATGTTGGCCCTTTTAGGGAACGCCGAGCAGGTTTCCAGGTATTTGCCCACCTCGTGGACCAACTGGTCGGTGATCTTGTCCACGAAGGCCACCGCATGGGGGTTGCCCATGCTGACGCAGGTCAGCTTCACGGTACCCCACGGGGTTTCCACGGGCTGCTCGATCGGCGGGTCACCCGCCAGCGTGGTTGGAATGAGCGCCGCCTGAAGGATGGGCTGACCCATTTCCACGCGGGCGCGGGAAACCTTGCCCCCTTTCACCTCCAGATCCACCGGCAGCAGGCCACGGCCGGTTTCCAGAAGCAGGCGGGGCTTTTGGCAAATCCCGTGGTCGTGGACCAGCTTGGCCACGCAGCGCAGGCCGTTGCCGCACATTTCCGATTCGCTGCCATCGGCGTTGAACATCCGCATGCGGGCATCGGCACCCTGCGCCTTGGCTGATTCGCTGGGAGGGCAAACCAAAATCAGCCCGTCCCCACCGATGCCGAAATGACGGTCGCTTACAGCGCGGGCCAAAGCCGGCGCATCGGCGGGTAAACCGTTTCGGAAGCAATCGACATAGACATAGTCGTTGCCCAAACCGTGCATCTTGATGAACGGGATCGCCATGACTCTATTCCTGTCCCCAAAAACGGAATGACTCCGCCCGTTATTCCCACTCGATGGTGGCCGGCGGCTTGCTTGAGATGTCGTACACCACGCGGTTGACACCGCGCACCTCGTTGACGATGCGGGTGGAAATGCGGCGTAACAGGTCGTGTGGAAGGGGCGCCCAGTCCGCCGTCATGAAATCATCGGTGGTGACGGCGCGCAGTGCGATGGTCTCATCGTATGTCCGCCCGTCACCCATCACGCCCACGCTGCGCACGGGCAGCAATACAGCGAAGGCC
>JAFMJU010000260.1 GCA_017853285.1 Gemmataceae bacterium | reverse complement strand
GGCGACCGCTTCCTGGCCGAGTTGGTCGATCAGTCAAGAATCGCCGGCCAGACACCGGCAATGATCGGCGGCGAGGTCGCCGATGTGGTGGCTCCGGGTCGCTTCGGCAAAAATGGCAAGCTCTACCTGCGCCTGTCGCAATTGGTCCGGCGCGAGGAAGACACCATCGTCCCCTGGATCCTCGACACCACCGATTTCGCCAAGCACCCTCACCTGCGCCGGGCACTCATCAATTCGCTTTTCCTCGGTGAAGGCGCAGGCATGGGCATGAGCATCGCCGCCCAGTTCAGCTTCACCGGCGTGAACCCCTTGTTCATGGGCATCGGTGCAGGGGCGGGCCTTTTGGTTGGCATCGGTCTCTGCGCCCTCCGTCGTGGCGCCACCGCCCGTTTGGAACCGGGCGACACATTCGAGGTGGAAGTGGGCTCCTGCCGCTGCCGCGTGTTGCCCCGCTCCACCGAAATGCTCCTCTATCCCGCCATGTCTCCCGGGGGGAACGCGAAGAAATGAACCGTACCCTGATAATCCGTACCCTGCTGGCCTTTGCCCTCCTCGGTGTCGGTTTGCTCTCCGGGTGCTCCCGCCCACCCCAGCGCCAACCCATCGCCCAGGCCGAATCCCTCCCCCCCGCTTACCCCCGTAGCTCCATCACCGATCCCGCCACGGTGGTCGGGGTCAAGGCGTTGGAGGCCACCGTCAACGCCCTCAAGGGCTCCGACGGCCAGCCACTCTATGCCCTGGTCGAGATCCTGCCCCCCACGCGCACCGTCCTCCCCTACGGCGTCGGCCGCTACCAGCAGCAAAACCGTCTGCCCGTCATCCTCACCACCAGCCCCGCCTGGGCCAAGCTCGATACCACCCGCAGGGAGACCCTGGTTCGCCAAACCCATCAGGAATGCCTGCAGGCCCTCGAGCGTTCCGGCTGCAAGTTGCCCATCACCCTCACCGTGCAGGAACCCCGCGGCTGGCAGGTCGCCTGGCTGAACGATCCAGAACCCGGCCGGTCCATATTCGTGGGCGATGCGGATGAGTGATCCGTCAGCCCCTGCACCCAAGGCTGATGTCCCGGCCGGCCGGCGCTTGGCCGCCTTGCTGGCCCTTGCCTCCGTCTGGTTGACCACAGCAGGTCACACCGCCTGCTTCCGGGAGATGGATGCAGCCCGCGGTTGGGTCACCACCGATGGCTACGCGATGCACAGTTCCTACCTGTTCACCATCGCCTGCGGCCTCGTTCTCACCTGGGCCAACCGCCCGCTGGGCAGTCCCGCTCGGGTGATGCGCTATGGCCTGGTGATGCTGGTGGTCGGCTCCCTCGTCAACGGCTTGTTGCTCGAGGCACCCTACCGGGTCTTTCTGGCTAGCCGCATGGTGGCCGGCTTCGGCGCCGGCATGGTGCTGGCCGCCGCGCCAGTCGCCGGTCAGGCCGCCGGCAGTCGCTGGTTCGCCTGGGCCGGCATCCTGCTGCCCTCCATCGGCGTTCTCGTGATCGCCTGGGCCGCCGATCTCTACCGCGAGCACGGTTGGGATGGCGGTTTCCTCTTCGAAGGGTTGCTTGCTCTTTCCGCCCTGCTGACCCTCCTCCTGTGGGGCCATGATCACGGCCAAACCGGCTTCCCCCGGGTGCCCCTTTGGTTCGTGCCTTTCGTTGGCTTCCTCGGCGGGCTGTGGTACACGCTGTCCTACGGCCAACTACTCGGCTGGTGGGAAGATCCCCGCACCGCCTGCGCCATGGTCATCTGCCTCGTGATGCTGGCGATCGTCATCTCCACCGTGGTCCTGGCACCCGAGGCGTTGCCCGCGGTCGCCTGGCCCACGCTCCTGGTGGCCGCCTTCGCCGGTTTTGTGCAGTACTTCAATGTGTCCGACATGGGTGTCTACGGGGGCATGCTCATCGACCTGGGCATGATCGACCGCAGCCTGCTCATCTGGCCCCTGTCCATCGGCGCCGCCAGCGCCACCGTGTTGGCGATGGTCTTGCCCTCCACCCGTTGGCTCACCCTGGTCGGTCTTTTGGGTATCGCCGCCGGCATGGGTCTTGCCCACCACCGCACCATGGGCTGGCCCTTCTGGGCGGCATTGAATCAGGCCCAATTCAACTGGTTCCCAGCCCCCGGCGTTTGGGAATTGGCCCCGGCCCGTTTTCTCATGGGCTTCGGTGCCAGCCTCACCCTCATCGGACTGCAGCGCGTCAGCCTGACCGTCCCCTCCCAAGAGTCCACCAGGCGCGATCTGCTCACCCTCTTTCAGTTCATGGGGGGTGCCGCCTCCATCGGTGTGCTCACTCTCTGCACCACCCGTGGCTACCAGAACGAATATTCTTTCGTGGCTGAGCGAGGCCACATTCAGCCCGAAACCTATATCGAATATGGCGGCATTCTGAAAAACCACCTCCACACCCAGGGCTTTGCCAACCCCGAGGCGGGGGCCCGCTCGCTGCTGCATGGCAGCGTGGTCTACGAGTCCAACAACCTGGTCTTCGCCGCCATCTACGGTGGCTTCCTGGTGGCCGCCCTGCTGTTTTCAGCGTTCGTGTTGGTCTGGCTGGTTTGGCTCGGTCTCAGGCCTGCCCCGCGCGGGACGGCTTGATCGCCTCCACCGCCAGCGCCACCACCACCGTCCCCGCGCTCCCCACCAGGGCGAACCACGGCCATGCCAATACCGGCTTGCCCAGCGCCCCCGGAATATACACAGCCATCACCGCCAGAAATCCGCACACCATTCCGGTCAGTGCCGCATTCGACCCCACCGGCTTCCGCATCAGCCCCAAAATAAACAGTCCCAGCACCATCCCGGTTGTCAGGCCCGCCACCGACAGCACCTGGTCGATGATGCTCCGTGGGCTATCGATCTGCCAGGCCAGCAGCGCCACGCCGATCTGCGCGAAACCAAATCCCAAGGTCATCAGGCGCGACATGTTCAGGTAATCCGCCTCCCCGCGGTCAGGCCGCAGCGGCTTGTAAAAATCCGCCACCGCCGCGCTGGCCGAACTGTTCAGCGAGCTCGACAAGGTCGACATCGCCGCCGCCAGCACCGCGGCGATCACCAACCCCACCAGCCCCATGGGCAACTTCTCCACAATGAACCGTCCAAACACCTGATCATTCCGTATCCCCTCGGGCAACTCCCAGCTTCCCGATCGCGCCAGCACAAACAGGCCGATGCCAATCAGCAAGAAAAGCAAAAACTGCAGTAGCACCGCCACGCCGCTGGTCACCAGCGCTGCGCGTGCGTGGTTCAGGCTTTTCGCGCACAAATAACGCTGCACCATGATCTGGTCGGCCCCGTGGCTGGCCATGCTGAAAAACGCTCCGCCAACCACACCCGCCCACAGCGTGTAGGGAATCGCCAAATCGGTGGAAAGGTTGAGCAGGCGAAACTTGCCAGCCTCGGTGCCCGCCCGGCTGAATTCAGACCACCCACCCGGGATTTCTCCCAGCAAAATCCATCCCGCCAGCAGCGCCCCCAACATGTAGATGAAAAACTGGATGCAGTCGGTCCACAGCACCGCCTGCATGCCCCCCAGGTAGGTGTAGAGCACGGTCAGCCCGCCCATCACCAGAATCGATAACGGCATGCTCCAGCCCGTGAATTGCTGCAGCAAAAGGGCCGTCAAAAACAGACGCAGGCCATCCGCCACGGTCCGTGTCACCAAAAACAACAGCGAGGCGCAGCGTTGTACCCGGGTGTCGAACTGCTGGCGCAGCACCTCGTACGCGCTGATGAAACTGCCGCGGAAAAACCCCGGCAACAGCACCCAGGCGATCACCACCCGCCCCAGCAGGTAACCCAGCGCCAGTTGCAGGAAGGTGAGATCCCCACCCTTCGGGTTGAAGGCCGTGCCCGGCACACTCAAAAAGGTCACGGTGCTCGTTTCGGTGGCCACAATCGACACCAGCACCAGCAGCCAGTGCACCTCGCGGTCACCCACGAAGTAGCTCTGGATATCCTTCTGTCCCTTGCGGAACCACGCGCCCACCAGCGTCGTGGCCACCAGGTAGGCAATCACCACGCAAAGGTCCGCCAGACGAAGCTGGGTTGGTGCGCCAAATTCCACGGCTCATTCCTCGTACAGGAGGTATCCCTTGCGCTGCAGGCGAAAGTCCGCCACCTCTTCTTCCCAGGCCTGGCTGATTTCCCGCCAACCCTCTCCGCGGGTCAGCGCCAGTCGTTCCCGGTCACTGCCAAAAAGCAGGTCAATTGCCGGTCGGTCCGAGACGAATTCATAGGTTTCGGTGCGCCATGCGAAATGGTCCCCACCCTGCTTCCTCGCCAGGTCCAGCACGGCCAACCCGGTGGTAACCGGCCTGAATTGCGCCCGGTCGATGACATGCATCTGCGCGCCGTGACAAATCTTCCCCTGATATTTCTGGAAGGTGGGCCGAAAGGTCACCGGGCGGAAGGTGACTCCCGGCAACCCGTGTTCGTTCAACCCGTCGGCCAAACGGTCCGCCTCCAGCCAGGGTGCACCGAAAACCTCAAACGGTCGCGTGGTGCCCCGCCCTTCCGACAGGTTCGTTCCTTCCAGCAGGCATTGTCCCGGGTAAACCAGCGCTGTCTCCAGCGTGGGCATGTTCGGGCTGGGCATCACCCAGGGGACAGTGGTTTCGTCCTGGTAAAAACCCCGCCGCCACCCCTGGCATGGGATCACCTCCAGGGCCCCCTCCAATTCCAGCTCCTCCTTGTAGAGGATCGCCAGTTCCGCCAGGGTCAGCCCATGGCGTGTGGGGATGGGGTAGGGGCCCACGAAACTCTCGGTCCCTTCCTCCAGCATCGGCCCCTCCACCGCGGTCCCGTTCAGCGGGTTCGGCCGGTCCAGCACAATCACCTGTACCCCGTGGGCAAACGCCCCCTGCATTGCGTACAGCATGCTGGCCTGGAAGGTGTAATACCGGCTGCCAATGTCCACCAGATCCACCACCAGGGTGTCAATCTCTTTCAGGTCCTCCCCTCGGGGCGTTAAAGAATCAAAACAGTTCCCATATAGGCTCACCCACCGCGGTCCGCGCCCTTCGTTGGTGCCCGGTGACACCGGCTCCAGGTCTTGCGCGTACCCGAAGTAACCATGCTCGGGGGTGAAGACCACTTTCAGTTGGTCGCCAATCGCGCGGGTCAAAATTCCCAGCGCCGAATTCAGCCCGGCATCCACAGCCGGCGCGTGGCTCAACAGCCCCACACGCCTGCCCTTTAAAAACGAGAACCCATCCGCCCGTGCCAGATCCAACCCGGTGCGCACGCTGGCCCGGGAATCAGTCCGCATGGCGCACCAGGCTCACCGCGGTTCCGTATGCCAGCACCTCGGTGGTGTTGGGACCGAAATCCGTCGCGTCGTACCGCATGCCGATGATCGCATGCGCCCCCAGTTCCTCGGCGTGCGCCACCATCCGGTCAAAGGCTTCCTGCCGCGCATCCTCGCACACTTTGGCGAATGCAGCGTTGTTCCCACCGATGATCGTCTTCAGGCCACCCAATACGCCTTGCGTGATGGTGGGAGACCGTACCACGATCCCTCGCACCACCCCCAGGTAGTTGGTGATGCTGTGGTTGGCCACTTCGTTCCCTGTGGTCGTGATCATGGTCAAAACCCTGCATTGGCGTCCAAAAATACCCCGGTACAGCCTACCACCCCCATCGGGACTGAGGAATCTTCCCGCCAGCGGGTTTTCCTTTCATCCTCCAGGGTTCCTTGTTAAACTCGGGGACCTGCCTTTTACCTCCATGGGATCCAGCCATGGCGCAGAGAAACCGCACCGGATCAACCCCCATCACCCGCCGCCACGCCCTGCGCGGCCTCGCCGCCATCTT
>JAFMJU010000259.1 GCA_017853285.1 Gemmataceae bacterium | reverse complement strand
TTGTTGATGACCGCGCCCCGTATGGCCGCCGGAACCGAGTTCACATCGATCATCAGGCGCTCGATCGACTTGGACGCCAGGTCTTCCTTGCCGGCCAGCGCCTTGTTCAGATTGTCGACGTAGGCCTTGTGGTGGCGGCCCCAGTGGATCTCCATGGTTTTGGCGTCGATGTGCGGCTCGAGCGCGTCGAAGGCGTAGGGGAGCTTTTCAAGGGTGAAAGGCTCCTGTGCCTTGCTGATGGATGGCAGCAAGGCGGCCCCGGCGGTGCCCACGGCTGCGGTCAAAAATCCCCGACGGTCAGTCATGGCTTAATCCTCCCTGAAGTTTTTAAACCCAATCGCCCGAGGGCTTTGTAACAAGATAACCGGGTTCCGGTCCGAATCCACTCCCAATCCCCCCGGAATTGCCTGAGGGGGACTCAGTCTGTAGATAAAACCATGGTAAACGGTTGGTAAACCTGAAAGCCCTGCCAACTTTTTGAAAGCGGTTGCCAGGCAGGGCGCAAGCGGTCAACGGCCCCCAATATTGGCCGGTTATGGAAGTGGAGCTGTTTTTTTCATGAGCAATATCTGCCTTTCACAGGAAACCATCAACGACCCGGCCTTTCAGGCTATCACCGCCATGCGCACCCTCGCCATGGATGCGGTGCAGACGGCAAACTCGGGTCACCCTGGAACTCCGGTTTCCCTCGCCCCCGTCGTGTACACCCTGTATCAGCATTTTCTGGACTACGACCCCGCCGACGCCGGGTGGATGAACCGCGACCGGTTTGTCCTGTCGGCCGGCCACGCCTCGATGCTGCTCTACAGCATCATTCACCTGACCGGGATCCGGAAGCTGGATGCCGCCGGCAAACCGACTTCCGAGCCCTCGGTATCCATTGAGGACATTAAGCGGTTCCGCCAGCTCCACAGCGTCTGCGCGGGGCACCCCGAGTACCATTTCTGCACCGGGGTCGAAACCACCACCGGTCCCCTGGGCAACGGTGCCGCCACCAGCGTCGGCATGGCCATGGCTTCCAAGTGGCTGGCGGCCCGGTACAACAAGCCCGGCCACGATCTCTTCGATTTCCGCGTCTGGTCGGTGATGGGTGACGGGTGCATGATGGAGGGCGTCGCCAGCGAGGCCGCCAGCCTGGCCGGCCACCTGCAACTCGACAACCTTGTCTGGATCTACGACAGCAACCGGATCACCATCGAGGGCAGCACCAACCTGGCCTTCAACGAGGATGTTGGCGCCCGTTTCCTGGCCTACGGTTGGAATGTGCTGCGCGTGGCCGATGTGAACGACCTGCACCGCCTGCGCGAGGTGCTGCTGCATGCGCGAGCCACCAAGGGCAGGCCCACCCTCATCGTGGCCGACAGCCACATTGCCTGGGGTGTGCCCGGCAAAATGGACCACCATTCCGCCCACGGCGAACCCCTTGGTTGGGACGCCATCGAGAAGGCCAAGGCCATCTACGGTGCCGACCCGAAGGCGAAGTTCCATGTCCCCGAGTCGGTTTACGAGCACATGAAGTCCATCATGGGCAAGCGGGGTTCCGAGGCCCATGCCCGCTGGAAGGACAATTTCGCGGCATACAAGAAGGCCTACCCGGATTTGGCCCGGCAGATCGAGGAGATGGATGCCCGCGCGTTACCCGCCGGTTGGGACAAGGATCTTCCGAAGTTCCCCTGGGGCGAGGTGGATGATCCGAAAACCCCCGGCAAGAAAAAGATCGCCGGGGCCGCCACCCGGGACGCTTCCGGCAAGGTGCTCAATGCGGTGGCAAAGTCGGTTCCGTGGCTGATAGGCGGATCGGCCGACCTCGCCCCGAGCACCAAGACTCTGCTCACCTTCGACGGCGCGGGCGCCTTCCAGGCTTCCACCCCGGGTGGACGCAACCTGCACTTCGGCATCCGCGAACACGCCATGGGCGCGATCCTCAACGGCCTCACCCTGTGCAAGGTGCGGGCTTACGGCTCGGGCTTCCTGATCTTCTCCGATTACGGCCGTGGCTCCCTCCGTCTGGGCGCCCTCATGGAATTGCCGGTCATCTATGTCTTCACGCACGACAGCCTCGGTGTGGGCGAGGACGGGCCCACCCACCAGCCCATCGAGCAGATAGTGGGTCTCAGGGCCATTCCCCACATGACCGTCATTCGGCCCGCCGATGCCAACGAGGTCACCGAGGCCTGGCGTTGGATCATGCCACACCAGCATGGCCCCGTGGCCTTGATCCTGACCCGGCAGGAACTGCCCACCATCGACCGCGAGAAATACGCCCCCGCGACCGGTCTCACCAAGGGCGGTTATGTCCTCGCGGACGCGCCCGGGGGCAAGCCGAAAGTCATCCTCATCGGCACCGGCAGCGAGGTGGCCCTGTGCCTGGCGGCCCACGAGACGCTGGCCAAGGAAGGGATCGCCTCCCGTGTGGTGAACATGCCAAGCTGGGAAATCTTCGAGGCCACCTGCGCCAAGGACCCCGCTTATCGTGAGCAGGTCCTCCCCGCGGCGGTGACTGCCAGGGTTGCGGTGGAGATGGGCTCCACCATGGGTTGGGCACAGTACGCCGGTTCCACAGGCGCCGTGATCGGCATGCGGAGTTTCGGCGCCTCGGCCCCATTGAAAGACCTGCTCGTCGAGTTCGGCTTCACCGCGGCCAAGGTGGTCGAGGCGGCCAAGGCCCAGCTAGCCAAGTGAGCCCCGGCGTGAACAGCCCAGGCGCGATCCCCACCATCTTCGAGCGCGCGCTCGATTTTGTGAAACCAGGCCAATGGCTCGGCCTGGGATCGGGCAAGGCCTCCACCGCGTTTGTGAAGGCCCTCGGTGCTCGCGTCAGGAATGGCCTCCAGGTGGTGGGGTTGCCCACCTCGGTGGAAACCGAAACCTTGGCCCGCGCCGAGGGAATCCCCCTGATCAGCCTGGAAAAGGCCGTGGAACACGGTCTGGACCTGCATGTGGACGGCGCCGATGAATTCAGCCCGGCGCTGGACCTGATCAAGGGCAACGGCCGCTGTGACCTGAGGGAAAAAGTGGTCGCCAGCCTGGCCCGCCAGCGGATTTTCCTCGTGGGGCCCGGCAAACGAGTGAACCGTTTGGGCGAGCGCGGGAACCTGCCCGTCGACTTGGTTCCCCACGCCTTGCCGCTGGTACGGCGTGAACTGGAAAAATTGGGCCTGAGGCCAAAGCTCTGGTTGAGAGACGGGCAACCCGGCCTAACCGACGATGGCAACCATATTTTTGATTGCGGTCTGGAACCCCAGGATAAACCCGCCGACTTGGAGCGATTGATTCGCGCCATTCCCGGCGTGGTTTCCACGGGCTTCTTCATCGGCATGGCCGAATGCGTGCTGGAAGGCGACGCCGAGTTCCGGCTGATCCGGGAGCATTGGTTGCCCGGGGCTGCCGATGTGGGAGTGAAAAAGGAGATTTCCATGGCTCCAACCCGGGTCAAGATTGTCACGGACGCCGATGCCCTGGCGCGGGCCGCGGCCGCGCGGGTGGTGGAGTTGGCGGCCCAGGCCATCGCCGAGCGGGGTCGTTTCAGCATCGCCCTTTCCGGTGGGAGCACCCCCAAAAAGCTGTTCGAATTGTTGGCCAGCCCGGAATGGGCGAATCGGGTCGATTGGGAGAAGGTGCTGGTCTTCTTCGGGGACGAACGGTCCGTGGGCCCGGATGATCCCGCCAGCAACTACCGCATGGCCCGGCTGGCCATGCTCGACCATGTGCCGGTCAAAAAAGACCATGTCTTCCGCATGCGTGGCGAGTGCGACCTGGCGGAGGAAGCCGTTCGTTACCAGCGGGACATGGAGCTTTTCCTGCCCCACCCCAAGGGCGGTTTCCCCCAACTGGACCTGGTGCTGCTGGGCCTGGGAACCGACGCCCACACCGCCTCGCTTTTTCCCCACACGCGGGCCCTCGAGGAACAGCGCGCCTGGGTGGCTGCCAACGATGTGCCCCAACTGTCCACCCGGCGGATCACGCTCACCTATCCGGTGATCAACCACGCCCGCGAGGTGCTTTTCCTGGCGGCCGGTGCCGACAAGGTAAAACCGCTGGATTGGGTGCTCTCGGGGCCTGAAAACATGAGGGAATATCCCGCCCAGGGGATTCGCCCCGCCACCGGCGCCCACTGGATGGTGGATGCCGCGGCCGCGGCTGGTTTCCCTTTGGCCATGCGCGGGGGAGGTGAGGGATGACCGCACCGGCAGTCAAGATAGCGCCTTCCATCCTGGCGGCCGACTTCTCCCGATTGGGGGAGGAGGTCCGGGCTGCGGAAGCGTCCGGGGCCGACCGCATCCATGTGGATGTGATGGACGGCCATTTCGTGCCGAACCTGTCCATGGGCCCGGCCATCGCCCAGGCGGTCAAGCGCAGTTGCGGGCTGCCGGTTGAAACCCACCTGATGGTCACCAACGCCGATCGTTTCATCGAGCCGTTCGCCAAGGCGGGTTCGGACACCCTCATCGTCCATGTGGAAAGCGACTTCCATCTCGACCGCACGCTGCGCGAAATCCGCGCGCTGGGTTGCAGGCCCGCCGTCTGCCTCAATCCCGCCACCCCGGTCTGGACCCTGGAAGAGGTGCTGCCGCTGGTGGACCTGGTGCTGGTGATGACGGTCAATCCGGGCTTTGGCGGTCAGAAATATCTCGAATCCACCGAGGCCAAAGTCCGTGCCCTGCGCCGGTTGATAGACCAGAGGGGCCTGCGTGTGGAGATCGAGGTGGACGGGGGTATCGATCCCCAAACCGCGCCCCGTGCGGTCACGGCGGGGGCCGATGTGCTGGTGGCGGGCACCGCGGTGTTTGGCGCCCCCGGTGGTGCGGCCGAAGGGATGCGCCGCCTGCAGGCGAGCATCGCCGGCTTGGGGCCCTGCGCCGGTTGACGGCCCTTCCCAAAGGTCCGGATCCTTGCTGATCGGGGTGACCCATGTTTCTGGCGGGTGATATCGGGGGCACAAAAACCCTGCTGGCGTTGGTGGAGCCGGAAAAATCCGGGGCCCCTGGCCAGCTTATTCTCACGGACCGGTTCCAGCGCAGGTTTTCCAGCGCCGATTACCCCTCGCTGGACAGCATCATCGCCGAGTTCCTGGCGTCGATCCCCGGGCAAAGACCCGGGATTCAGGCCGCCTGCTTTGGCGTGGCGGGGGCCATCCATGAGGGGAGATGCCGGGCCACGAACCTGCCCTGGTCCATGGATGAACGCGAGTTGGCCAAAGCTTTGGGATGTGACCCTGCCAGGGTCAAACTGCTGAACGATGTGGAGGCCACGGCCTACGGCCTGCTCTTCCTGAAGCCCGATGAGTGGGTTGAGCTGAATCCCGGCGCCGTTGATTCCGGAGAGGGCAACATCGCCGTGGTGGCGGCGGGCACAGGGCTGGGCGAGTCCATCCTTTACTGGGACGGCAAAAGCCACCATCCCATGGCCAGCGAGGGCGGCCACTGCAGTTTCGCGCCACAGTCGGAGCTGGAAGTGGAACTTTGGCGATATTTGCGCGGCAAGTTTTCAGGCCATGTGAGTTACGAGCGCATCCTTTCAGGGCAGGGCTTTTTCGACCTGTTCGACTTTCTGGCGCAAACAGGACGATGGCCCCAGTCGGACGCGGCGCGCCAAAAGCTGCAAGAGGCCGCCAGGGAAGGGGGCACCGCCGCTCGCAACGCCATGGTCACCCGTCTCGCGCTGGAGGCGAAAGACCCGTTGTGCCTGCAGGCGGTGGGTCTGTTCCTCTCCATCTACGGGGCCGAAGCCGGCAACATGGCGCTGAAGTGCGTGGCCCGTGGTGGTGTGTTCCTCGCCGGTGGAATCGCCCCCAAGATGGTGGAGGCATTCACCCTGGGGTCCTTCCTTGAGGGGTTCATG
>JAFMJU010000258.1 GCA_017853285.1 Gemmataceae bacterium | reverse complement strand
CTGGCTCGGAGAATAATGCAAAAAGCAACGCTGCCATCGACCGCCAAATGCTGCCAGATGTGACACAAACTCATCAAAAGCATGGATTTAGGCAACCACCGGCACCAGATGGCAATTCCGGTCAGTCATCTGAAATACCCCCAAGGGGATTCGAACCCCTGTCTTAGCCTTGAGAGGGCTACGTCCTAGGCCTCTAGACGATGGGGGCGTGGCTCTGCCTACGCCTCGGGCCCGCAACGGACCCGGCCCGGATCAGTTGCCGGAGGGGACCACATTCACCTTGCGGCCGACAAACTCCACCACGCCGTCCGCCAGGGCGAACAGGGTGTCGTCCTTGCCGATGCCCACATTCCGGCCGGGGTGGAACTTCGTGCCGCGCTGGCGCACGATGATGTACCCGGTTTCAACCGACTCGCCACCGTAGGTCTTCACCCCAAGCCGCTGGCTGTTGGAGTCACGACCGTTCTTGGACGAGCCCTGACCTTTCTTATGTGCCATTTCCGCACCATCCCACGCAAAAAGTACCTGTGAAACTGAACTCTCAACACTACCAGACACACGCCCGGTTGTCAGCGGATCTTGATCCCGCCGACAAAATGGCACCCCCCTCCCACCGGTTCCGGTGGCCCCCACGCGGGGTTGAGGCGCCCTTTTCAGACGCAACCTGTTGCCTGTCAGGGGTTTTTGGCTTCACCGCCGGGCTTCGGAGCCGCCGCCGGTGGCGCCGCGGGCGCCGCTCCCGGCCTGGGCGCTCCACCCGGCGCGGCCGGCTCGCCAGCTGGCGTTTCCGGCGGCTGCCGCTCAAATCCCTTCAACAGCCCGCCCCGGTAGATCCACCGCGGCGTGCTCGCCATCTCAATCCGGTCCGTGTTCCCCACCCGACGGAAATCCACCTGCAGCGTCTTGCGCCGCACCACATTCTCCTTGCCCGCCTGGTCCAGCGTCACGATCGACCACCCGTTCGACAGCCCCGTCACATACAGCGTGTACCGGCTCGCCTGCGGGATCTCGTCCCAGATCGCCACGCCCGTCACCGGCCGCAACCGGTCCGGCTTGCTCAGCGGGATCTGCTCCTGGCTGATCGTCACCGAGTTGCGGATGTTGTCCAGACCCGATGGATCCTCCTGGCGGATGATCGCCTGCTCCACCGCCGGCAAAATCTGGTCCGGGTAGACCGTGTCGCTGCTGTCCGACTTCAGCTCGAACGATGGGATGAACAGGCGCGGCTCACCGGTGAAGTTGTACACCTGGTACCACACATACATGCACAACCGCTCGCCCTTCCCCGGCACCTTCACCTTGATGAACCGGGGATCCTTGAATTTCAGGTGCAGCACCCACACCGGCGGCACGCCGGGCGGATCCTTCGCCAGGCCCTTTCCGGCACCCGCCGACAAGTCCGCGCCGTTGATCCGCGGCGTCGGGTCCTGCGGGCTCAGGCTCGGCACCACCAGCCGGTCGTTCGGGCCCTTCGGGATGTTGTTCTCCAGATCCATCGCCTTCTGGCCGCCCGCCACAGGCTGAGGCTGCGCCGCGGCCGGATCCGGGGCGGCCACGGGCCTCGGCAACGCCGGAGCCCCCTTGGGCGCCGCCGGGGCGCCGGGTGGGGGCGGCGGCTGGGCCGTCACGCGCTCCGCGGCGGTCCCAGCCAGCACGAGGGCCAATCCGGCAAGCAGACCACACGCCACTGGGGCGCCCCGCCGGGTACCGCTGTTGCACATTGCCAGCACTCCAACCGCGAAAGGGTGATCCCTGACCATAGACCCGACGGGACATGCCGGAACCCCGCGAACCAAATCGCGGCCATCCTACTGTCCTCTATCCGGGAACCTTGCCGAAAATCAAGCGCACCCACGGCCCCCACACCCACCCCACAAGGTGGGTGGGGGCACCCACCGCCCCCACACCCCACCCCCGCCAACCGCCCCGGTTGTGCTGGTGTCCCGCCAACCCCCTCGGGTACCTTGGCAACCCTCCCGGTTCGATTCCCGGGTCGCCACCGCGAAGCTATGCCAAGCTCGCTCCATCTATCTGGTTTCATGGAACAGAAAAACGCATGAAAACCACTGGTTTCAACCCCCGACGGGCCGCCCCGGTCGTCCTCCTGTTCCTCGCCCTCGCCGCCTGCCCGGCCTCCGCCCAGGTGCCCTGGGAGGATTCGCCCCGCGTCATCCGACCCGCCCAGATCCTCGACCCCGCCGAGAAAAACCACCGCGAGGCACTCGACCAGTACCTGCGCGGACTCATCGACCTCGGCGCCAACCGCCCGGTCGAGGCGATTGGTTTTCTGGAAAAGGCCCGCCAACTCGATGCCGAAGCCCTGCCCCCCATGCGCGCCCTCGCCTGGGCCCACCACCAGCTCTTCCGCCGCGACGAGGTCATCCGTCTCGGCACCGAGGTGCTGAAGCGCGATCCCGATGACATCACCCTCGCCCTCACCGTCTCCGCCAGCCTCAGTCTGCTCGGCCAGGAGGCCGAGGCCGGCGACCTCCTCGAGAAACTCCTGCAGTCCGAAAAGGTCCAGGAGAGCATCAGCCTCCGCGTCGATGTCCTCGGCGAGCTCGCCAACCTCCGCCGCGACGCCCGCCAGTGGCGCCAAAGCGAGACCGCCCTCACCCAAATGGTCTCCCTCCTCGACCGCCCCGAACTCACCGTCCTCGGCTGGACCCCCGAACGCCTCAAAAAATGGAAGGCCGAGGCCCTCGAGCGCGTCGGCCGCCTCCGCGTCGAGCAAGACAACCTCGATGGCGCCCTCGAAAGCTACCGCCAGGCCCGCGAGGTCGATTCCGTCGAGTCCGCCCGCCTCGCCCTCCTGCTCGCCAATGTCCTCGCCCGCCAGGGCCGCCAGAAGGAGGCCCTCGACAAGCTGGCCGAATTCCTCGCCACCAAGCCCTCCCTGCTCGAGGGCTACGAGCTCTGGGTCACCCTCCGCGCCCAGCAGGGCCACGACCGAAAACTCCTCGACGAGCTCGCCGCCTTCGTCGAGGCCGACCCCGGCAACGGCGCGCTCGGCCTCCTCCTCGCCAAACAGCGCGCCCGCTACGGCAACTGGCCCGGGGCCGAGGCCGCCGCCCTCCGCGCCTTCGGCACCCAGCCCGCCATCGAGGCCGCCCGCGTCCTCATCGACCTCTGGTGGGCCCGCCAGGACAAGGGCCCCGCCACCTTCCTCACCTTCCTCGACGCCTGCGTCGCCGAACCCGAGGCCCCCGCCGCCGGCGGCATCCCCGCCTTCCCCGGACAGGCCGGCTCTCCCGGCCCCGACAAGTCCCAGGCCCGCCAGCTCAGCCTCGCCCTCCAGGAGGACCCCGTCCGCCTGCGCGAGCTCCTCACCTTCGCCGCCAGGTCCCTCGCCCCCGCCGGCGAGGCATCCAACCCCGGCGCCGCCGCCCTCAACCCCTCCCCCTGGAAACCGATGACCCTCCAGTTGCTCGGCCGCTGGGCGCTCGAGCTCCGCGCCTTCGGCGAGGCCGTCGTCATCCACCGGTCCTTGCTCGGCCTGCGGGGCGCCGACCGCGATGTCCGCTTTGCCGGACGCATCTCCTTCGCCGAGGTACTCGTCCAGGACCACCGCTACGACGAGGCCAGCCGCGTCGTCCGCGAGGCCCTCGCCGAGTCCAGGCCCGGGCAGGAACGCGTCCAGACCCGCCTCTGGCTCGCCGGACTCTTCAGCCAGATGGAGGAGCGCGAGCGCGCCCTCGAGCAGGTCGAGCTCGCCGAGGCCGAGGCCCCCGAGCACATGACCCACAAGACCCTGATCGCCCGCGCCCGCGTCCTCTCCGGGGCCGGACGCTCCGAGGAGGCCCTCGCCATCCTCGCCAAACTCCGCGAGAAACTCCTCTCCCTCGAGGACCGCCGCAACGCCGCCCTCACCGGCTTCTACATCCTCGACAAGCTCAAGCGGCTCCAGGAGGCCGACCAGGAACTCGAGGCCCTCCTGCAGATCGACCCCAACGACGCCCAGGTCTGCAACGCCCTCAGCTACAGTTGGTCCGAGCGCGCCATCCGCCTCGACGAGGCCGAACGCCTCATCCGCCGCTGCCTCCGCAACGAGGAGGAGGAACAGCGCCAGGGGAAAAACCCCGGCGAACGCTCCGGCTGGACCCCCCACCCCTCCGCCAGCTATGTCGACACCCTCGGCTGGGTCCTCTTCCGCCAGGGCAAGCTCGACCACGCCCTCCGCGAACTCGACCGCGCCCTCGCCCTACCCGGCGGCGACGACCCCGAGATCTGGGAACACCGCGGCGATGTCCTCTCCGCCCTCAACCGTCCGGTCGAGGCCGCCGCCTCCTGGCGCCGCGCCCTCGTCCAGCTCGAGACCATCCCCCACCACCCCAAAACCAACCGCCGCGCCATCCTGCTGGAAAAATTGCGGCCCGGCCAGGGGACAACGCCCCCCGCCGGAAAGTAAGATGGCCGAACCGCCCATAACCCGACCCCGCCCCGCAAACGCCCGCCAAGGATCCGCCATGCGCCCCGCCATCGCCGCGTTTCTGGCCTGCTCGCTCACCCTCGCCACACGGGCAGCCGAACCCGGCCCCTGGATCGATTTCCTCAAGGGCCCGCCCGACCTCGCCTTCAACAAGCCCGACCCGCTCTGGACCCGCTGCTCCTCCGTCAGACTCGACCCCGCCAACCCCAAAAAGCTCCTCGCCGAGCCCGGCGAGGGCGTCTGGAGCAACCTCCCCAAGGGCAACTGCAAGGACCTCTTCACCCTGGCCCGCTTCGCCAACCCCGAGGTCGAGATCGAATTCTGCATCCCCAAGGGATCCAATTCGGGCGTGAAGATGATGGGCGTCTACGAGATCCAGATCAGCGACAGCCACGGCCAGAAACGCGTCGACGGCAAGGACTGCGGCGGCATCTACCCCCGCACCGAGCTCCGCCCCGTCTACCGCGACCTCGATCTCGGCATCGAGCCCAGGGTCAACGCCTGCGGCAAGCCCGGCGACTGGCAGACCCTCCACATCGTCTTCAAGGGCCCCCGCTTCGAGACCGTCAACGGCAAACAGAAAAAGGTCCAAAACGCCCGCTTCGACCTCGTCGAGCTCAACGGCCAGGTCGTCCACAAGGACCAGGTCGTCGAATCCGCCACCGGCCTCAACTGGACCCGCCCCGAACCCGCCAAGGGCCCCCTCATGCTCCAGCTCGACCACGGCCCCGTCGCCGTCCGCAAATTCCGCGCCCGCGAGAATCCCGCCAACTGATCCCCCCGGTCTTCGCAGCCCCATGGCCAAAACCTGGACTAACCGCTGGATCCACTACTGGCTGGGCATTGTCTCGGCGCTGCCGGTCGTGGTCATCCTCGTCACCGGCCTGCTGCTGCAGGTCAAGAAACAGGTCCCCTGGGTGCAACCGCCCGAGCAGCGTGGAACCGGCTCCAGCCCGTCGCTGCCCATGGAGTCCGTCCTGCGGGCTTGCCAGGCCGTGCCCGAGGCCGAGGTGCGCTCCTGGAAAGACATCTCCCGCGTCGATATCCGCCCCGCCAAGGGGGTGATGAAGGTGCTGGCCAAAAACAACTACGAGATCCAGCTCGACAACGCCACCGGCCAGGTCCTGCAGGTCGCCTACCGCCGCAGCGACCTCATCGAGTCATTCCACGATGGCTCCTGGTTCGGCGACTGGGCCAAGCTCGGCGTCTTCCTCCCCGCCGCCCTCATCCTGCTCATCCTCTGGCTCACCGGCCTCGTGCTCTTCTTCCAGCCCTACTGGGTCAAATGGCGCCGGACGCGCCACAGCGTGTCACCCTAAAGACGCCGCTCTTCAAGAAAACCTGCTTATTTCACCCGTTTTTCCTCATACAGCATGTGGTACACGACGGGCACCAGCACCAGCGTGAAGGCGGTGCTGACCACCAGCCCGAAAATCAGCGACC
>JAFMJU010000257.1 GCA_017853285.1 Gemmataceae bacterium | reverse complement strand
CGCTTTGGAAGTGCTTGTTGTGCACAGGGGAACCGTGATCCTCACAAGACAGGCCAATGCAGCCAACCGCGGGCGCAGGCGGGACAGGATCCGGGCCCTGGTCCGTACCCAAACCCTGATTCCTCTGGCAGCGATGGCCTCGATGCAGGCCATCGCCAGTTCCTGGGCTTCCTCCGGCCCTGCAAACGGGTCCGAATGAGCTCCCATGAAAATCGCCTGGATGGGGCCCTTCCACCCATTCAAGGCCTGGGCCAGCATTTCGAGAGTACCGGCATACAACTCAACCGCCTGGTTTTCAGGGTCGGGATTTTTTCCAGCGAGATGAAGGATCCCGTGCCAGCGCTCTGGCTGGGTGTCGAGCGCCAGCACGGGGCCCTCAGGTCCATTCAGCCAAGGCACCAACAGGGGGTTGGCTCGGCGGACCTTTTGCGTGGGGCGGTGGAGCCAGGGAGAATCCTGCCAACTCTTTACCGCACCGAATATCTCTTGCTGTTGCATGACGACCCCTCCTGGACCTGTCTGCCTCAAGCTGAAAAAGGATATGGCCCTATCTCTCAAACGGTCAACCCGCCAGATTGCTCAACTTGCCACTTCCATGAACAATTGGCAGGTTTCCCGGACCTACCTCTCCTTGCGGAAACACTTGGGCTTCTTTCACTCGGAAGGAAAAAATCTGACCATTTTCAATTTCCCTGAAATCTCTACGACAATTAATGTGCCCATGTTCCCCTCACTGCTTGGATTTTGTGGTTTGGTCCACCTTGCGTGAGTAAAATGGAAGGATTCCTGGTGAAACGGATTCCTGGGCTGGCAGTACGCGCACGGATGAGCACGCAGCATGAAACTGTTGAATGAATTCCTGGCGAAAGTCAGGCAGGAACAAGTTCCACCGGGCTGTTTTCTGGGTTTTTTGCATATCCTCATTGGGAAAACACTCGTAACCCGGGACGGCGCCCTGGTGAGTCGGGGAATCACCTGGCGTGAACTGGCAGCGCGCATGCGGCAGGCCCGTTTGGACAAGGATCTGGTCCGTGAATTGGGTGTTGATCCGGGCCAATTGCCACCCAGAGATCGGGAAGCCTACTGGTTCGAGGCCATGCGACGCGCGCCCGTATCCAGTCCCCAGGCTCAAAATCAGGCGGCCCAACTGGTTTCCTGGCTGGAAAAGCTTGGGTATGAGGTGGACCAGTTCCGCTAGGGGGCCCTGAGAGCATCCCTCTTGCTTCCGGTCCCAGCAAACGGTTCACTAAAGGTTTGAGCCATGAAATCTTGGCGGTTCAAATCCGTCGGGTATTAAACCCTGTCGGCATTTCCGGATTGATGCCACCCTGGCGATAGGTACCGGAAACAGTGACCGCCCTGCGAAGGAATCTGCCCAGCATGAGCGAGAAGAATAACCCCGAAGCGGTGGCGGTTGGCCTGGATGGAATCCCGGGCAAGGAAATCCCTTGGAAACTGGTGGCACTTTTCGGGATTCTCGCCGCTGGCGGTCTGCTTCTGGTAGTCGCCGCGATGAACCGCGTCGACACCAGCCTTGCCAAACCCTGGGTGGAATTTGATTCCCTCAAGGAGAACGACAAGCTGGCCAGTTTTGCCCAGCAAAACCAAAACAACCTGGCAGGGGCCGCGGCGCACCTCAAAATGGCCCGGCAGCAGCTGGCAATGGGTTTGCGTGAGTACCCCGCCCCCGCCAAGGATCCCTTCCCGCCATCTCCTGATTCCAAGGAAGCCAAGGAAAAGCCCGCCGACACCATGGCCCTGCTGAAGCAGGCCCGGGAAGGATTTGATCTGGCCCGCAAGTCTTTCAGGGAAATGCCGGCCCTCGAGCTCGATTGCATGGTGAGCGGAGCCAGGGCTTCCGAGGCCCTGGAAGATGTGGATGACGCCCGCAAACGCTACCAGGAAGTGATTGATTCCCCACGCTTCAAGGACAGCGCCGTTGCCCGGGAAGTGCGCCAGCGGATGAAAGAAATGGACGAGAAGGGCCGCTGGAAAACGGTGACCCAGATTGAATCGACCCTCAGAAAAGCCGGTCCCTGATCCGCGTTCACTCGAGAACCTATTTCAGCCCCATCCATGGATCCCGAGGACATTCTGGAGGAAGCCCCGGAGGAAGGGGTAAGTTCCCCGGCGGGGACCCCGGTCTCCATACGCACCGTGGGTGGAATGCCGGTTGGCCCGGACGGGTGGGTGGAACACAAGGCCGCCATCCGCCGGGAGCCGATGCGGCTCGACCAGTTCATCCAGCAACTCATCCCTGATTGCACCCGGTCGATCGCCCAGAAACTGGTCGAGGAAGGCCGGGTTCTGATCAACGGGAAGCCCGGAAAAAATTCAGCCAAGGTCAAGCACGGGGATGTCCTGCGGATCCATCCCCCCGCCCTTCCCCATCCCGAGCCGGTCGCCGAAGACATCCCGTTGGAAATCCTCCACGAGGATGAATGGATGGCGGTGATCAACAAGCCTCACAACATGGTGGTGCATCCCGCCCGGGGGAACTGGTCGGGCACCCTGGTGAACGCCCTGCGTTTCCATTTTCCGAAGCTCAGCGGCATCAATGGTGATTACCGGGCCGGGATCGTCCACAGGCTGGACCGCGACACTTCCGGTGTGATTCTGGTGGCCAAGGAGGAGCGCACTCACCGTGACCTTGGAATCCTGTTCGAGGCCCGCAAGGTGTTCAAGGAATACGCCGCCCTCACCTACGGGGTGCTGGACCGCGATTCCGACTACATCGAGGCGGCCATCATGCACCATCCCAAGGACCGGACAAAAATGATGGTGACCCGGGAGATGGTGGGCGATGCCAAGGAGGCGATGAGCTACTACGAGGTGGAGGAACGGTTCCAGGGACACACCTTTGTCCGGGTCCAGCCCCGAACGGGCCGAACCCACCAGATTCGGGTGCATCTGGCCCATGTGGGGTGTCCCATTTTGGCCGACAAGGCGTACACCCCCCATGACCGGTTCATGCTGTCGGAGGTGGTCGCGGACTTGCCTGAAGGCGACGATGTGCCTCTGCTCACCCGGCAAGCCTTGCACGCCTTGCGCATCCGTTTCGAGCATCCGCGCACGGGCAAGGTGGTGGAATTCACGGCACCGCTGCCGGATGAGTTTCAAAAAACGCTGGAAGCGCTAAGAAAAAACCGGCCGTGGCGGTCACCCGTCCCCGGCCGGCGTGGATGATTGGTTCCAACAAAAACTACTTGGCGCCGCTTTTGGCGGTGATCTCCAGCTTGGCGGTACGGCGCATGTGGGCGGCGACCTGGTCGCGGAGACGCTCGCCGTAGGCCTCCTTCACATCGTCCTTCACATCCTCGAATTTCACATCCTTGCCGGCCTTCTTGTCCACGGTCAGGATGAGGTGGTAACCAAACGGGGTTTCCACCACATCGCTGATGGTTCCGGGCTTCTGTGCGAAGGCCGCCTTGGCGAATTGCTCCACCATGCTGCCGTCACGGGCGAACCAGCCCACATCGCCCCCCTGGGCCTTGCTGGGGCAAGTGGAATATTGCTTGGCGTAGGCGGTGAAGGTTTCGTCCACAGTCTCCTGGCGCTTTTGCTCGGCGGCCAGCTTGTCGGTGGTCACCGCAGCCGCTGCTTTCTGGGCCGCCAGGTCCACAGCGGCCTTGATCTGCAACAGGCGCTGCTTTGCCGCCTGGTTTTGGGCGGCATCCTCGCCGGAAGCCAAAAGAATGTGGCGCGCGCGCACGGTGCTGCCGTCGAACAAGGCAGGGTCAGACTGGAAAAGCGCCTTCAGGGCAACATCGGTCGCCTGGGCGTTCAGGTATTTTTCCCAGCGGATCTCCGCCGCCACATGTTTGTCCAACTCGCCGGGGGCCAGTTTCAAGCTGGTCAAAACCTCTTCCAGGGTCTTGTTCTGGCTTTTCGCCTCGGCCCGCATTTCTTCCACCCGGGCGGTGATTTCGGCCGGGGTTGCCATCAGCTTGCCCTGTACCAGGAACTGATCCACCAGTTCGGTGTCGATCAACTCGCTGAGAACCTCATCACGGGATTCATCACGCTTGTCGGGGGCGAACCGTTCCAGCGCCCGATCCAGGGCCATTTGGGTGATGACCGTACCGTTCACCTTGGCTGCCACTGCGCTGGCGGCCGGGGCTGGAGCGGTGGCTGCTGCCGGTTGAATCACCGCGGGAGGGGCGGGTGGTTGGGCAACGACGGTTCCCCCAGCCACCAAACCCAAACCCAAGGCCAACTTTTTACGCGTTTTCATCTGCCTGCCTCCCCAAACAAATGCCTGTTCCAGACGGAACAGCCCCTGAATGGCGCAAAGCATAGGCAAAGGCAATCGCCCGGCGCTAGATGAACCGCTCCCAAGACCCGCCACCACGCCCCTGGTCCATGGCCTGGCGCATTTGGCGAACAGCCTGCTCCATCCCCACCAGAATGGACCGGCTGACAATGCTGTGGCCAATATTCAGTTCCTCAAGCTGCGGGATGGCGGCCACCGCCTGCACATTCTGATAATCGAGGCCATGGCCGGCATGGACCCGCAGGCCCAATTGGTGCGCCATCAGGGCGGCCTCGGCCAATTCCACCAGACGGGCCTTGCGATCCTCCCGGGTGGTGGCTTCGCTGTAGGAGCCGGTTTGCAGTTCAATCGCCTGGGCCTTGATCCGGTGGGCCGCCTCCACTTGGCGCGGGTTGGGATCGATGAACAGCGAAACCAGAATTCCCGCATCCAAAAGGCGGGCGGCGATTTCCCTCACCGCCCTTTCATGGGTGACCAGGTCGAGTCCCCCTTCGGTGGTCAATTCTTCCCGCTTCTCCGGGACGAGTGTCGCCTCATCGGGCCGCACATCCAGGGCGAACCGGCACATCTCCTCCACGGCGGCCATTTCCAGGTTCAGGCAGGCAGTGGTGGTTGCCCGCACCAGCCGAACATCCCTTTCCTGGATATGGCGCCGATCCTCACGCAGATGGACGGTGATTCCGGATGCGCCGCCCACCACAGCCAGGCCAGCCGCGATGACCGGGTCGGGATGATGCCCCCTCCGCGCCTGGCGCACGGTTGCCACATGGTCGATGTTCACGCCAAGTCTGAGCATGGGTTCCGCTTTCAAGAGATCCTCCAGGCGGTGTTGCCGGTTGTGTTGGAATCAAGCCCGCCACGATTCAGGCAAGTCGGGGGACAGGGCGCGGTAGCGGCGCACCTCGCGCCAAAGCAGCCAGAACAAAAGCCCGGCCACGGCCAGATCGAAAACCTTCCCCACCACGGGAATGGCAGCCAAGCCCAGGGGCATGAGGTAATCGGAAAAAAAGAAAACCAAGGCGAGTGCCGGCACTCCCACCCGAATATGCCAAGGAAGCGGGTACCTGGGGTCGGTGAAAACCCTGGGCAGTAGGGTAAGGTCTTTACCCATGTCGGCCAAGCCCCGCAGGGCAGCCCGCCACCAGGGGGACCGGTCCTTTGGACTGGTTTCGGGCAAGGAGTAACCGGTTCGGGTGATCGCCGAACGGCCCATTTTGGATTCGAGTGCCTGCAACCGGTTTTCCAGGGTGGAAATCCGGGATGAAAGGGACGTTTCGCCCCCGACTTCCTCGGCCGATCCGCCATCACGCACGCTGGTTGAATCCATTCCAGCTTGTTCCTGATCCATGGCCAAGCAGGGCTGAGAGGCCGATCCATGCTTTGCCGCCAAGCGAAGAACTCGGCGGCGCATAGCAACATTCTATACCCGCCAACCAACTTGGTGGTGGGCTGCCCAACAGTGGCAAGGGATTAGGCTTAAAAGAAAGAACCGGGGCCTTGAAGCCCCGGTTCCACGGATGAAAACGCGAGCGAAGCGATTACTTGATGGCTTCTTTGAACTTCTTCAGCGCGTTGCCCTTCACGGTGACGCTGGCGGGCTTC
>JAFMJU010000256.1 GCA_017853285.1 Gemmataceae bacterium | reverse complement strand
TCAAGTCCCTGTGTAGCAACCCCCGTTGGTGGGCATGGTGCACCCCCAATGCCTCATCCCGCACCAATTCTGCCGATTCGGTCGGCGTAAAACCGCTTTCCAACCCGCGTTCCCGCAATCTTTTGGCAAGCGATCCCCCCTCCATCAGCGCCATCACCAGATAGGGGCCTCCCGCCTCCTCGCCAAACGAGTGGATCGGCACCACCGCGGGATGGCTCAGCCCGGCGGCCGCTTCGGCTTCAAAACGGAACCGGGCGCGTTCCTCCACTGTGGTGAAGGCACCAGACAGCACCCGTTTCACCGCCACATCACGCTTCAGGACAGGGTCGTAGGCGCGGTACACCACCCCCATGCCTCCCCGGTCCAGCTCCTCGCCCAGTTCAAGGCCTCCAAGCTTCCGCATGCTTGGGTTCAAGTCGAGGTCCAGATCGTCCACCGTCTCGGCCTGGTCGGAAACCAAACGCCTCGAAATCGATTGGATTCCCCTTTGGGCCGCCAGAAAACCCGCAAGTTCACCAGCCAGGTCCGGGTGGCATGCCAGCCAATCGGTGAGAATCTGGGCGTGCCCCGTTTCCTCAACACGCAAAACGATCGCGATCCCCTCCCCCAGGGCATCCTCACGCCCTTGGGAGGTCAAGGCGGGGGTAATATCCACGCCAGGCCGCCTTTCAGTATCCTGATCGCCCATTAGCTATCCCGCCGGCGACGCATGGCTACTCCCCCAAATGGTGCAGGTCCAACTTCAGCGCGGTAACCGCCCGATGCAATAGCGCCGCAACCGCCCCCTCGGTTTTCCCCATGCTTTTGGCGATTTCCGCAACCTTGGCCCCCCGCAGGTACCGCATCTCCACCGCCAGACGCTGGGCCTCGGGCAAACGGGTCAGTCCCTCCGTCAACTGGGCTGCGCGCTCCCGTTTCGCGTACCGCTCACTGGGCGATGTATCCGGTGCCGCCAACCAGTCCCCAGGTCCCCGGGAGAAGTCCCCTACCCCAGCCGAGGACACCTCGCCCCGTGACGGAGCGTATTTCCGGGCCGCGTCGATCAGGTTGTTGATCAATGCCCGCCGCAGGTAGGCCAGCACCTCCCGCTCAGGCTTCCCGGCCAGACGCCCACCACCCCGCACAGATTCCAGCAGGGTTTGCTGGACCAGGTCCTCCGGGTCCAGCTTGGCCCCAAGCCAAGCCGGCATTTGGGTGGTCGCCCAATGCACCAGCGCCGGCGCATGTTTCTGAATTTGCTCCAGGTTATCCTTGCTTTCAGGCATCGCTTCCCCTCTACTATCCAGCCAAGCGGGCCAAAGCCGGTTTCCTTACGCTATTTTCCCAAAATTTCTTTCCCGGTGCGCGGCGGGGCGGTTCACCTGCGTTTTTTCTAAAAAAACCAGGATTCAGGCCCCCTCGCTCCAGGAGAACCCAATGCCTGCCAAGTCCTCCAACCAGGACGCTTACCTGGCCAAACTCCCCACCGACCAGCGGCTCGAACTCGAACGCCTGCGCAAGCTCATCCTTTCCGCCGCACCCCAGGCGGAAGAATGCGTCAGCTACGGTCTGCCAGCCTTCCGGCTGGATGGCCGGATGCTCGTGGCCATGGGCGCCACCACCAAACACTGCGCCCTCTACCTGATGAGCTCCGGCATCGTCAAATCCCAAGCCGACTTTCTGGACAAATACGACACCAGCACCGGAACCGTTCGTTTTTCGCCTGGAAAGGGCCTTCCCGCCACGCTTGTGCGCAAGCTGGTGAAGGCGCGAATGGCCGAAAACAAGGCACTACGGAAATCCGGAACCAGCAAACGGAAAAAATGAGGCCCGCCGGCTGAAACCGTGACCAATCGCGTTCAGGTTGGGCAGTCACTCGGCATGCTTTAAAATAAGCCAAGACGATCCGTTTGGAGTCTTTTCGTGTCCACCGTCCAGCCAACCGTAACCAACATCTCCACCTACCTGTTCGCCCCGCTGGAAAACCTCAAGGGCCTGCGCGATCACCTGCGCCAGGTCTGCAGGGACTGGAGCCTGAAGGGCACCATCCTCCTCAGCACCGAGGGTATCAACCTGTTCGTGGCCGGCCCGGCCGAACGGATCGACCAACTCGTCACCCTCCTCCGCGCGGTCCCCGGCCTCGGGGGCCTCACCCCCAAAATCAGTCTCAGCGAGGAGCAGCCTTTCTCACGCATGCTGGTCAAAATCAAAAAGGAAATCATCTCCTTCGGCGTGGAGGGGATCGACCCGGTCAACAAACCCGCCCCCCGTCTCAGCGCCAAAGAATTGAAGCGATGGCTCGACGAGGGCAAGCCTGTCACGCTCCTCGACACCCGCAACGACTACGAGGTCAACCTGGGCACGTTCCAGGGCGCCATCCCCATTGGCGTGCGCACCTTCCGCGATTTCCCGGCCGCCACCGCCCGCCTCCAACCACTACCAAAGGATCAGCCCATCGTCACTTTTTGCACCGGCGGCATCCGCTGCGAGAAGGCGGCCCCCTACATGATCAACCAGGGCTTCGAGAATGTCTTCCAACTCGACGGCGGCATCCTCAAATACTTTGAGGAATGCGGCAACCATCACTACCAGGGTGAATGTTTTGTCTTCGACAA
Source organism: Gemmataceae bacterium (assembly GCA_017853285.1). Taxonomy (GTDB): domain Bacteria; phylum Planctomycetota; class Planctomycetia; order Gemmatales; family Gemmataceae; genus UBA6894. The sequence goes on along the minus strand of JAFMJU010000256.1, from coordinate 3,328 downwards.
ACGGGTTGGACTTGCCGGAGACTTGGGAGAATCGGGGCAGGGCATGTGCTACGCTTGCCAGGCCGTCCTCTCCCCGGCTGAAATGGCCGACCCCCGCACCGTGGAGGGCGTCTCCTGCCCACGTTGCCACAAGTCACCCGAGGAATCCCGGAAGGACTCGATGGCCCGGCACCGGGAAAAACTCCGCCATGTCACCCGGGAGCAGCCCGGCAAGCACCCCAGGGACAACTTCCGCCCGCTGAAAATCCCCGCCCGCTTCGCCGGCTTCACGCTCATCGATTTCCTCAGCGCCGTGTTCGACCACATCAGCCGTCCGGACTGGCTGGCCCGCATCCAGGCTGGCGACATGGTCAACGAACAATTCCAGCCCGTCGCGGCGGAACACCGCGTGCAACCTGGCGAGCGCTATTTCACCCGCGAACGGGCGCAAATCGAGCCCGATGTCAACCTGGCCATCGATATCCTCCACGAGGACGAGGCCCTGATCATCGTCCACAAGCCCGCCCCTCTCCCCATGCACCCCAGCGGCCGGTTCAACCGCAACACCCTGGCCTCCATCCTGCGCGAGGTCTACGATCCTGAAAAACCCCGCCCCGCCCACCGGCTTGATGCCAATACCTCAGGCCTCGCCGTTTTCACCCGCAAGGGGGCTTTCGCCAAGGTGCTGCAGCCCGCCTTCGAACGCGGCGAGGTGGAAAAGACCTACCTGGCCCGCGTGACGGGCCACCCTTCCGGGGATACTTTTTCCTGCGAGGCCCCCATATCCGCCACCGCCGGCGAATGTGGCTCCCGCGTGGTGGATCCGGAAAACGGTTTGCCGGCCAGCACCGCTTTTCAGGTCCTCAACCGCTTGCCAGATGGCACGACACTACTGCGGGTCACCCCCCACACCGGCCGCACCAATCAGATCCGCGTCCACTTATGGCACCTGGGGTTCCCCATCCTGGGCGACACCCTATACCTGCCAAGCCAGCAACTGGGTGCCACCCAAACCATCACCACAGACCAATCCCCATTGCACCTTTTCGCTTGGAAACTCAAATTCCGCCACCCTGTGACCTGCCAATGGGAATTGTTCCAGGCCCCACTGCCCGATTGGGCCTCCGGGGTTGATTAATCAACCGGCTTCCTCTCCACCGCCAGAAAACGCAACCACCGGCAGCGGGGGCACCAACCCAAAATGTATTTCTTCCAAGAGACGGCCCCTACCCGCACCATACCCGTCTCCGCGGCATCACGAATTTGCCCGCATCGGCAACACCGCACCTGCCACCCCGGGGCATATCCTTCCATTTTCTTCACCCACCTCCCCGGCAATCCACTGATCAACCGATCCGCCTAGGCATCCGGGGCCGATTCCATCCCCTGTCCAAACGATCCGTTTTTCCCCTGGCCCAGCATGCGGTGGTGCGCCTCCAGATCGACCGGGTCGTACCCTGTCCGGTCCAACAGCATCCGAACCGGGGGCAGGACCCGCCCCCCTGGTATCCCCGTCACCCTGCCCAGCAGTTCCGCGTGGGAGTCGGCCGTGAATCCCTGAAACCCAACGGTTTCCACAGCCCTATCCGACTTGGCCACATGCAGGCGGCCCAAGGCCGCGCGGATTTCCGGTGGAATATCCCCCAAGGCGGCCAAATCCAAAGAGGAATCCTCATCATCCAACACCGATTTCACATCCGGGCACGCGAAACGAACCTCATCCGGCCGATCAAAGCCTCGCAGGGCCAGGGTCAAAATCTCCTCAAACCGGTGCTCTTTCGGGTACAGCTCCCCAATCTCCCCCACCTCCAAGGTCACATATTCAAAATCCACCGCCTCCAGGGCCTTTCCGAACAGGGCGCCATATTCACAAAGCGGCCCAAGTCCGGCCAATATCCGTTCGAGATGGGCAATCCCCTCCCGCAATTGTCCGAGGGCTTTTTCCCTGCGACATATGGGAGCCAGGGCGCGAATTTCCTTCCGGTTCACACGAAGCACCTGCCGACGCAGGTCCCCTTCCCGGAAAAGGGTCAGCCATAGAAGAGGAATGCCGGCCTCATGCGTCGCCACCAACTGGCGCGCGGGATTGTAACCCGGCTCCGAAAGCGAAGGGTAAAGGCTGTCCAGATTGCTGACGGCAAGGTACGCCCGATTGGCCATGGCTTTGCCCCGGGGATTGTCAGGAAATCGTGACGGGATTGATGCTAACCTGTTTCAGCCATGCCAGGTAATCAATTCCCGCCCATCACCGGGAATACCGAGTCACCGAACCCTTCGGTCCCACCGCCCATCCGGTCCCGTCCTCCGCGAACCCCACCGCGTTGTGGTTTCCCATGTCCAGCCTGCGCCATGTCTCTCCGCCATCCATCGATTCATGGGCCCCGGCTGTCCCCACGGCGATCCACCGGTCCTTCGCCCAGGCCACCCCCGAACAGAAGGGCGGCGGTTTCCCCGCAAGGGTCCAGGTCCTTCCGCCATCCCCGGTGCGTGCCACCGTGGCCCCCAATTCGTTGGGCCTCCGGTAGTCGCCGCCCACCACCACCCCGCTCCCCCCCTTCACCCAGCCGATCGAGAAAATCCCCGAGGATTCATTACCGGCAGCCACCGGCGTCTCCGCCACCGTCCAGGTCCTCCCACGGTCGACCGAGTGGAATACCCTTCCCTTTCCCGACCCACCGGTCACAAACCAGGCCTCCCGCGTGCCCCGGGTCATCAGGCAAGTCCCGCTCGCCGCGAACGCCCCCTCTTTGGGCAGCGCGCCCGGCATCCCGCCGGCATCCACCGCTTTCCAGTTTGCACCGCCATCCTCCGTGGTCAGGATCTGGAATCGCCCGTCCACCGGGTCGCCGAATACAAGGCCGTGTCGTTCATCCCAAAAGGCGATCGCGTCCCAAAACCCCTTGGCTTCCCGGTTCACCACCTGCTGAAGCCAGGTTGCTCCTCCATCGGTTGTCTTGAATATCCTCGACGCATCCCCGGGCCCCGCGGCCAGCAGGTAAGCCACGCGCTCGCCAAAAGCCTCCACATCCCGAAAGTCCAGCTTCTCCGCCCCTGGCACCACCCGCGTCTGCCAGGTGGTGCCCCCATCGGTGGTCCTGCCAACCGTTCCACCCGTGCCGCTCACCCAAGCGATTTGCCCGCTGACCACGCTCACCCCGCGCAAACCGGCATCACTGCCCAGGCTCTGTTTCTCACCCAGGAGACCCTGTCCCCGGGCCGCCATCACCAAGGCTGCCCAAGCCACCGCTACCAGCCAATTCGCGCGCATATCCCGCCTCCGGCCTGTCGCCCACCGTGTGACTCCCAGCATAACCACCCTCTGCCACGCCTCCCGGTTTTCCGTTAAAAT
>JAFMJU010000255.1 GCA_017853285.1 Gemmataceae bacterium | reverse complement strand
TCAGGCCAGGATCCCCCGCACGACCTCGCCGTGCACATTCGTCAGCCGGCGCTCGATGCCATTGTGGTAGAAGGTCAGGGCGCGGTGGTCGATGCCCAGCAGGTGCAGCACCGTCGCGTGGAAGTCGGGCCAGGTGACCGGGTCGGTCACGGCCTTCCAGCCCAGGGGATCGGTCTCGCCGTGGGCGTGGCCGCGCCGTAGGCCAGCGCCGGCCAGCCAGACCGAGAAGCCCGTGGCGTTGTGGTCCCTGCCCAGGCCCAAAGTGCCCGAGCCCGACTGGGTGAACGGTGTCCTGCCAAATTCGGAGGTGAAAAGGATCAGGGTATCGTCCAGCAGGCCCCGGCGCCTCAGGTCCTTGATCAGCCCGGCCACGGGCAAATCGATCAAGCCGGCTTCGGCGGAGTGGTTCTGCCGGTTGTCCTCATGCCCGTCCCAACCATGCCGGGGCTGGCCGCCAAAGGCGCCTCCAGAATAGATCTGCACGAACCGCACGCCGCGTTCCAGCAGCCTGCGGGTCAGCAGGCACCTGCGGCCGCAATCGGCGGTCTCCGGGCGATCGAGCCCGTAAAGCCGTTGGGTCTCCGCGCTCTCATCGGCAAACCGCGCGACCTCCGGCAGCGAGGACTGCATCCGGGCGGCCAGCTCATAGGACCGCATCCGCGCCGCCAGGAGCCCGCTATCGCCGTGGGCATCCAGGTGGCGCCGGTTGAGGGTTTCCAGCAGGCCCAGGGCTTGCTTCTCCCGCGCCGGATCAGGTGGCCCCGGTGCGAAGAGGTCCCGCACCGGCTGGGCACCGCCCGCCAGCAGCGTCCCCTGGTGGCGCGCCGGCAGGAAACCGCTGGACCAGTTGGAGGAATCGCCGTTGGGCAGGCTGCGACTGTCGGGCAACACGGCGAAGGTGGGGAGGTTCTCGGTCTCGTTGCCGAGGCCATAGGACAACCAGCTTCCCAGGGACGGGAAGCCGTTCGCCTGGAAGCCGGTGTTTTCCTGGAACATCGCCGGCATATGGTTGGGCGTGTCCGCCACCATGGAGCGGATCACCGTCAATTCATCCGCCACGGTTGCCAGATGCGGGAACAGGTCGGAGACCCACAGGCCGCTTTGGCCCCGCTGGCGAAAAGCCCACTCGCTTTTGCGCAACAGGCCGACGCTGTTGAAGAAAACCTCCGGCTTCTCCTTGCCCGGCAGCGGCTTGCCATGCAGGCGGTCGAGTTCCGGCTTGTGGTCGAAGCTGTCCACCTGGCTGAGCCCGCCCACCAGGCAGATATGCACGGCCCGTTTCGCGCGGGCGACCGGCCTGACCTTGTTTTTTCCATCGTCGACCAGGGCACCCCGGGCCGAACCGTTCATCAGTCCATGCAGGGCCGCAGCGGCCAGCCCGCCGAGGCTGAACTCCAGGAAATCGCGCCGCCTAGGGCCCACCGCCACGCCGCGCATCAGCAGACTCCGCAAAAACAAACAGACCCAGGCCGTAGCTCAATCAACCAGGATGAACTCATTGCTGTTGAAAAGCACCCGGCACAGGGGGGCCAGTCCCTGCTCGCGCACCAGCCCCACCGATGGCCCGAGCTCATCCGGACCCGGCGGCCGTCCCAGCACCAGGCTCCAGGCCCGCTCGATGCGGCGGGCCGAGGTCGCCCCGCCGTCCCTGCCTTCCAAACCATCTGGTACCTCACGCTCCAGCCTGGCCGCCAACAATCGTGCCATGCGCAGCACCAGCGGGTTGTTCCACTGACTCAGCGCCTGCGACGCCGTGGTCGACACATTGCGGGCGGGAGTTTTCACCGACGGGTCGGGGCAGTCGAAGGTGTCGAGCAAAGCGCTGCGCTGGCCGCGCACCTGCCAACGGTAGATCGTCCGGCGGTTGGCCCACGCGTCTTCCGGATCAAAGGGGCGGTAGTAGTGGGTGGGCGGCACACGCACCACCTGCACATCCCGGTAGGGCGGTCCGTAGGTTTCCCGGTCGAGCACGCCCGCGATCTCCAGCATGGAATCGCGCAGCACCTCGGCCTCCACGCGGCGAGGGTTCTGCCGCCACAGCAACCGGTTGTCCCGGTCCTTTCGGTCGCAGTCGGCATGACTGCGCGATGCCTGCCGATAGGTGTCCGAAGAAACAATCAGGCGGTGCAGGGCCTTCAGGGAGTAGCCATTCCCTCGGAACCAGTGGGCCAGCCAGTCCAGCAGTTCCGGGTGGCTGGGTCTCCCGCCGCCGAAGCCGAAATCATTCGGCGTGTCCACGATGCCTCGGCCAAAATGGTGGTGCCAGACCCGGTTGACCGCCACGCGCGCGAAGAGGCTGTTATCCGGGTGGGTGATCCACTCCGCCAACCGCTTCCGGCGCGGGCCGTCGGCCGCCGATTTATCGAGTTGAAACGATGGATCCAGGCCCCGCAGGGCGGACAGGCCGGCCGGGACCACCTCCTCACCGGGCCTCAGCACATCGCCCCGCGCCAGGACACGACTCACCCCGGGATCGACCGGGGCAACCGTGTAAACGGGCACCATGCCCCCGGCGGGCAACGCCGCCATGCGGGAGTCCAGCGATTCGATCGCCGCCACGATGGACCGCTCTTCCGCCGTCTCGGCAATCGGGAACTGCGCTCCCGTGGGGCCGGCATACAACTGCAGCGCCAGATTGCCCGGCCCACGCTCCTCCGCGTGGATGGCATTGATGCCAAAATGCGCCCAGCGTTCCGAGGTCGAGCCGAAAAAGACCTTCCGCCCGGTGTCGGCCTGGGCTCCCGGAGGTTGATGCGGACGCAAGTTGTCGAACGACTCAGCCAGCAGGGTTTCCCCGCCCGCCACTTCCTTGATCGACAGATCGTCCACCGCGCCGCCAAACCGGTCGGAGTGCGCCGGTGACGGCAGCAATTCCACCGTAAGATTGCCCCGCCCGTCACCTTCGTACTCAAAGTCCCCCGTCCGGAACCGGCCGGCGTTTTTGCCACCGTCCCAAGGACCCGGACGGACGGTGCGGCTGGCGACAAGCGTCCCATCGGTCCGGAGGACACGCACTGTCACGCCATCGTCGGGCCCGGTCGCCTGGGCCGCCGAACTCCAGGTGGTGGGCGCCACGGAAAAGGAGACGCGATATCGTTTCCCGATGTGGTTGGCCTCGATGGGGCGCCTCATGCGCAACCGGTTCGCCACGGGGGAGACAACCCCGCCCCGCGCCTCGACCAGCGCGTTGAGTTTGGCCAGCAGGTCTTCCCTGGACCGGGCCAGGCTCTCGCGCAGCCCCTCGGGAGCCGGGGGCGCCGGGACCCTCAACTCCGCCGGGCGCACACCGTCGAGCGCGGCGGCGAAGCTGTAATACTCGCGGGTGGTGATCGGGTCGAACTTGTGGTCGTGGCAGCGGGCGCAGTTCACCGTCAGGCCGAGGAAAGTCTGCGCCACGGTGCCCGCCATCTCTTCCAGCTCATCCTGGTGGCCGGCCATCTTCATGGCCGGGCTGGCCCCCAGCACGGTGTTGTGGTTGCCCGCCACGAGGAACCCCACCGCCGCCGCCCCCTCCAGGGTTCCGGGTCGCAGCAGGTCCCCTGCGATTTGCATGCGGGTGAACTGGTCGTAGGGCAGGTCGGCGTTCAGCGCGCCGATCACCCAGTCGCGGTAGCGCCAGGCGTTTTCACGCGGCTGGTTGTACTCGTAACCGCTGCTTTCGCCGAAGCGCACGGCGTCCAGCCAGTGGCGCGCCCAGCGTTCCCCGTAGGCCTTCGAAGCCAAAAGCTTTTCGGCCAATCGTGACCAAGCCTCTTGGGACGGGTCCTGGACAAAGCGCTCCACGGCCTCGGGCGGGGGCGGAAGACCGGTCAGGTCGATATAGAGCCGGCGCACCTGTTCCCTGGCGGTGGCGGGAGGGGAGGCGGCCAGCCCTGCCTCCGCCAATCGGGCCCGGATGAACCGGTCGATCGGGTGACCCGAAGACTCTCGCACCACGGGTGGCGACGGGACGGGAACTGTGGCGATGGGCTGCAGGGACCACCAATCGTATCCAGCCCGGCGTCGCGTGGAATAGCGGTAGGGATCGATGGGGCTGGTGCCCCACGCGGTGCCGCTTTCCACCCACTGTCGCAAGATGTCTTTTTCATCAGCAGGAAGGGGATGCTTGGGCGGCATCTCATCCGCCAGCACGCGCTGCAGAGCCAGGCTGCGCCCGGGATCGCCAGCCACAAAGGCCGGTCCGCCGGTGCCGCCCTTTCGGGCGGAAGCCTCGCGGCTCAGGTCCAGCTCACCCTCGGCGGCGGGCCCTCGGTGGCATTCCAGGCAACGGTCGGCCAGGATGGTGGCCACCTTACGGTCGAACTCGGCAGCCCGGGGATCCGGGCGGGTATCGGCCCCGCGCGCCATGCCGGCTAGCAGGCACGCCCAGGCGATTATCAGCGACATCCGGTCGGCGGTTCGGCCCATGCCCGGCCTCCGGAACGGGGATTGTTTCAAGGATTCAATGATAAGGCCAGAATTGTCCGCTTACCAATCGGGGCCCTACCCGCCAAGTGGGATTGGCTTGAAAAAACCGTGGCGGGCGGGACATTCGGTTTGGAAATGGTATTCCCCCATGCTCCATTCCGGAATCACCCGGGCTTGCGCCGGTTATGGTCCTCCCAGGCCTTCCCGAAAGCCTCGGTCAGCGGATCTTCGGTCTTGCGCATGTGGTCGAGCAGGCGGCGGGACAATTCACCAGCCTCGCCAGCCCATGCCGGTTCGCGGATCAGGTTGCGCCGTTCCGAGGGATCGGCGGAGGTGTCGAACAGCATCAGGGTTTCCCCGGCCACCAATTGCCGGACCCTGGCCTTGATGCCCGGGTCCCCGGATTTGTTCATGGCCGCGAAGGTCAGCCCGCTCATCGCCTCGACCCGAAAAGGCGTTTCCCCGCCCGCCCATGCGTGGTAGATCAACGCCCGGTCACGGGTGCGGGCACACCGCTGGGCAAACGACTTGCCGCTGCTGACCGTGTTGACATGGGTCACCACCAGATCCCGGTCTGGTTGTGCTCGCCCCTTCAGCAAGGACACCCACGAACGCCCATCCATTCCCGTGGGAGGCTCCACTCCCAGCAACTCCAACAGCGAGGGCATGATGTCCACGCTGCTCACGAGTTCCTCCCGCTCCTGGGGTTGGCCCATGCCGGGATACCTCAGCAGAACCGGTGACCAGGTGCCGTTGCGGTAGACAGTGGCCTTGGCGAAGGGAAAGGACATGCCATGGTCGGACAGGAACAGCACCACGGTGTCGTCGGCCCGGCCTGTGTCGCGCAGGGTATCCAGCACCATCCCGAAGGTGAGGTCGAACCGGCTGACACTCGAATAGTATTGCGCGACCTCGCGACGAACCTCGGGCAAATCCTCCAGGAACGCCGGGACGGCCACCTGCCCCGCCTTGAACACCTTGGGCAGGTCAGCCTGCTTGTCCTCCGCCGATTCAGCCACGAAAGGGCGGTGCGGGTCGGTGATATTGGCGTTGATGAAGAACGGTTTGCCCTTGGACCGCGCGGAATCCATCATCTCGCGCAGGCGGTCGCGGAATGCGCGGGGCTTTTTGCCCAATTCCTGGCCTCCCGTCTCGTGCCAGGGGAATTTGGTGGCGGGCATCATGTGGGCGGTCTTGGCGATCGCCCCGGAATGGTAACCGGCCGCGTTGAGCACCTCCACCAGCGTCGGCACATCCTTTCGGATCGGATTGAAACCAAGGGCTCCGCTGCGATGGGGCACCCTGCCTGTCAGGAGCGCCTCGCGCCCGGGTTGGCAGATCGGCACCGTGACATGGGCTTGGCGGAAACGGTGCGCCGAACGGGCGAAGGCATCCAGGTTGGGAGTCGCCCCGTGGCGGTCTCCCAGCCAGCCAGCCGAATCGGCATTCAGGTCATCAGCCGTGATGAGCAACAGGTTCCAGCGGCTGGATCTGGTTTTCTCGTCAGCCAGCAATGGCCTGTGGACC
>JAFMJU010000254.1 GCA_017853285.1 Gemmataceae bacterium | reverse complement strand
CCGGGGATGGGTTCGGCCAGGTCGAACAGGGCCGGATCCTGCTTTTGGCAGAAATAAAGCGAGCCGAACAGTTCGGGCAGGCAAACGATTTGGGCACCCTTTTCCGCGGCCTCGGCGATGCCCTGCAGCGCGCGGTGCAGGTTTTCCTCGCGGGAATCGGTGCAACGCATCTGCACGAGGCCGATGGTGGCACTGGCGGATGATCGGTTTGCCATGTCTTCTCCCTTTCCGGTGGTGGTCATCAACTGGTTTACTGTAGAACATGGAACCCGAAAACCCCATTGAAAACCCGATGGAAAACGGTCCTGGCCGGCCTGGGCTGGACCCCGCCGAGCAAGTGGCCCTGCATGTGGAGTTGTTGCGGTTGGCGGGTGTGCGTTACCTGGCGGGGGATCCGGGCAGGTTGCGGGTATCAGGCCAGGCCGCACCTCATCGGCCGGCATCACCACCCCAGCCATTGCCAGCGGGTTCCACCGATGCCCAACCGGCTGTTGGCACCCGCCTGGCTGATTTGGCCAAGTTGCAGCAGCCCCGGGTGACAGAGCCTGCCCGTTTGGCGGAACCCGTTGCCCCGCCCCGCCCGATTCCTCCACCTGTGCAACAACATCCCAAAGTGGCCGCTCCCCCGGCCCCGGTCCCGACGCCCACGGCGGTACCACCTCCCGTTCGCCCCGCAACGATTCAACCGGTGCCGCCGGCCCTGGTTTCTGGCTCGCTGTTCGCGCTGGAGCAGGCGCCCAGCGAGGTGGCGGGGTTGCCGGACCTGGATTCCACCACCAGGCAAGCCATGCTGGAGGCGCTGAAGGTGGAGGTGGCGGCGTGTCAACGATGCCCCGCTCTGGTTGCCGAACGAACCCAGACGGTTTTCGGTGTGGGGCCGGTGGACGCGGAACTGTGCGTGGTGGGTGAGGCGCCCGGGTTCAATGAGGACAAGCTGGGGGAGCCGTTTGTCGGGGAGGCCGGGCAGCTCCTGAACAAGATGCTGGCCGCCTGCGGATTTGAACGGAATCAGGTGTACATCTGCAACATCCTGCGCTGCCGGCCCCCGGCAAACCGCCAGCCGCAGCCGGACGAGGCCCAGGCGTGCCACCCGTTTCTGGTGAGGACGCTGGAGCTGGTGCGCCCGAAATTCCTGTGCCTGATGGGGGCGACGGCCACGCGATACCTGCTGGACCAATCGACCGGCGTGGGGGTTTTGCGCAAAAGGGATCTGATTTGGCGTGGAATCCCGGCGCAGGCGACCTACCACCCGGCGTACCTGCTGCGGTACCCCGACAAGAAGCGGGACGCTTGGGAAGATTTGCAGCGGATGCTTGGCCGGATGGGAAGGAAGCCGCCAGAGGGGGCGTGAGCGGTCAGCCTCCCTGGGGCTGGGAGACTGTTGGCTCGGGATCACCCAAGGATTGAACCGCGGCGGTCAACTGCTTCAGGGTGACCGGTCGCACCAGGGTTTTCACATTGGGGTCTTTCTCGAAGGCGCTGGCGAAAGGCGCCTGCTCCTCGGACAGGATGACCGCGATTCCCAGGCGCTTGTGGGTGCGGGCGGCGTCTTGCAGCAATGAGCGCGTCTGCTGCAGCGAGGATTCGCCCACCGTGCCGGCATCGATGATCGCGGCCTCGAACGGCGTCTGGCGAAAGCGTTCCACGGCGCGGTCGGGATCGATGGCCATCAGCACGCGGTAACCCAACTCGCGGAACTTGGCCCGGAGCACCTCCTGTAGCTTCTCGTCGCGCTCGACGATGAACAGGGTTTGCTGGACCTTTGCGCCCGTGCCCGCCGCTGCGACCTTTTGCAGGGCCGGGTCGATCTGGCGGCGGACCCGCTTGACCGCCTCGAGCAATTGGGCCGGGGTTTGGAACCGATTCTCAGGGAGCAGGGCGGTCATGGTGTTGACGAGGTCCACCACCATGGGGAAGCCGGGCAAGTCTCCCTGGCTGAGTGGTTTCAGCGCGTCGAACCTGGATTTCTGCATGCGGGCGCGCTGGCCACGGGCGAGTTCGAGGGGTTTCATCCCGGTCAGGATCTCGTACATGACGCAACCGAGGAAGAATATGTCGGAGCGTACATCGCCCTGCTTGACATCGGTGGCCTTCTCGAGGCCGGCGTAATCGACGGTGCGCTCGACCCGTTCATCTGCCTCGTCGCGACCGTCGGCCTGGAAGTACTGGGCCAGCCCGAAATCCACCAGCTTGGCCTGGCCGGCGCCACTGATGAGTATGTTGGTGAGCTTGATGTCGCGGTGGGTGTAACCCTTGCCATAGGCGAAGGTGAGACCCTCGACGCAATCCTGCAGGATTTTCATCGCCTCCTGGGGGCTGAACCTCTTGCGGATCTTCATGACCTCGCGCAGGTTGCCACCCTCGACGAATTCCATGACCAGGTAGTATTGGCCGGTGTCCTTGTCCTGGTTGACCGCCAGCACCTCGACGATGCCGGGATGCTTGAGCATGAGGCCGACCTTGCCTTCGCGGTTGAAGAGGTCGATCCGCTGCTTGTCCTCGCTGTGGCGGCGGCGGAGGATCTTGACGGCGACGATGCGCCCGCCGCCTGGCTCCTCGGCGCGGTAGACCCGGCCGAAGCTACCCGAGGAGATTTTGTAGAGCAGCTTGTAGCCGCCCATGATGTAGCCGGTGGTCTCTCCCTTGACCAGTTTGCCAGCCTGCCAGGCGGTGATGGCGGAGGAGCGTTGGAGCTGCTGGGAAGTGGCTTCGACGGAAGGGCTGGCGGTGCCCAGCAACTCGAGGGCCTCACGGACCTGGTCGGAAGTCACCAATCCCAATTTTTGGGCAAGGTTGCACAATTCCCTGCCGTTTTGCAGATCCATGGGGGCCGATCCCACTTTCCCGGAACGGAACCGCGCGCCAAGAGCCGATGCCTGGGGCGACGCTACCATTTTAGCCCACAAATCGTCCCAAGGTCGGCCCTGCCATTGGGTTTGGGCAAAATGGGGCCTGCCCGACGGGGAAAGGCACCCAGCAGGCCTTCTCCCATGGGGTGAAGGGGTGAGTGCCGGATTGGCAGCCAAAAAAATGGCCAGGCTGAACCCATTAAGGCCTTGCGCCGGGGTACCGATCCAGCGTATTGGCCTGCCCCGAGCGGGGAACCTGTGGTTTCACCGCGAGAACCGCATGGACGCCGACCAGGTGAAGACCGGATGAGAGACTCGCCCAAGCCGGCAATTTCCCGCATGGCGGGCCTGATCTTGCCCCTGCCCCTGATGCTGGGCGGGTGCGCGAGCTTTTGGGATGAGGTGACAAGCAGGGACTTCAGCCTGAAGGAGAAGTTCCAGCCGGCCAAGCCCCCGCTGGAGGTGTTGCAAACCACCACGGACGGGGACAAGCGTGCCAAGGCCCTCGCCCAGTTGAATGAGCCGCTACGGCACGGGGGCACCCAGGAGCAGCAGGACCTGGTGGTGAAGGTGTTGGTGGACGCCGCGACGACCGACCGGCAATCGCTTTGCCGGCTGCGCGCCATCGAGAGCATGAAAAAATTCAAGGATCCGCGCGTGGTGGAGGGATTGAAGGAGGCCTACTACCGGGCCGGCTCGTTCAACCCGGAAATCGCTTCGGTTATCCGCGCCCAGTCGCTGGAGGCACTCGGGGCCACCGGCAACCCGGAGGCAGTGGAACTGCTGGTGAAGGTGGCCAACGAGCCCGCGGTGGTTGGCGCCGAGCAGGACCGGCAAATGAAGATCGATGAAAGGACGGCCGCAGCCAGGTCCCTCGGGAATTTCAAGGAGGGAGACGCCTCGGTCGCCCTGTTGAACATCCTGAAGGCGGACAAGGATGTGGCGCTGCGTGACACCGCCCGGAGCAGCCTGCAGAAGATCACCGGACACAAGGCGCCCGCGGACGCCCGCATGTGGGAGGAGTATCTGGCGAAGGATCCCGCCTCCCGTGAGTCGTCCTGGTTCCGCCTGGCAAGTTTTTGGAAATAAACCGGCTTCGGTTAGTCGGGTGCCAAAAAGAGGGAACCCCGGCCAAGCGGCCGGGGTTCCCTCTTTTTGAAAACCGCCTGGAGGCCTAAGGTTTGAACCGCGGGCCGGCGGGTACCAGGAACAATTGCCCTGCGATCTCCTCCACACGGCAACCCGCCTTGCGCAGGATGGCATTGACCGAGGGAAGGGTGTCAAAATTCAGGTTGGGGGCGGAAAGATCCAGCTTCTCGTTGAGGGGCGGATCGATGCCGAGGCTTTTGAAGGACTGCTCCGAGACAAAGATCTCGATGCCGTCGCGGTGACGGATTTCCTTGAGGAATTCGGCGACTGTGGGGTTGGTGAGAGTCCAGGCGCGATCGTCAGGGTAGTGTCGGACAGGGGTCTGGTGATCCCGGATGCGCAGGCAGAGGATGGCACCGTTGTTTGCCGCCAGGTAGATCCGGTCGGTTTGCCGGTTCTGGACGGGAATGAGCCAGCAGGGGATGTCGATGCGGCCCAAACGAAGCCCGGTGGCGCGGTCGAGCAGCAGAAGCCTTCCGGCGTTATCGAGCGCCGCGACGATCTTGGGACTGACGGCAAGCGGCAGAGAGGCCTCGCTGACGGCGTTGACCGTGGCACCGCATTCGGCCTTCATGGACCATAGCGGCTTGCCGGATGCGCGATCCAATCGCCAGAGACCTTCCTTCTCGCCGTGAACATACAGGTCGCGCTCGGTGGGGAGGATGGGGAGGTCTATCGATCCGCCGATGTTGGTTTTCCAGGACCGGCTGTTTGTCTCGATGGACCAGGCGGTGAGTGAGCCGAGGTTGTCACCCAGATAGGCGAGGTTCTGGTAACGGGCAGGACCCGTGAGCAGCACACCCTTGGTGAGCAGGTTGGGCATCTCGATGCTGGGTTGGGTTGACTGGTACTCCAGCGCGTTTTCCCTTTCCCGTTTCTCGATGACGAGTCCGCCCCCCTGGGGGCTGATTGCGTCGCCCGTGAGCGTGTTGCCAAGGGTTGCGTTCTCGGGCAGCAGATTCAGGGGCAAGAACAGGTGGTACTGGCCCTGGACGGGGCGGAAGGCGACGGATTGGCCAATGTTCAGGGTCCAGGCTGGCAGCATGCGGGGTTCCCCGTTGCCGTCGAGGAACCGGGCGTCATCGGGGTTGCGGGGGTCGATGGGGGCGGTGGCCCGCTGGTAGGCCCGCTTCTCGATCTCCGTGAGGTCCTCCATGTTCAGCTCGCCGAACGCAGCCCTGGCTGCCAGGCCCTGGAATGGAGTTCCCGGGTCGTTGGCCACGGCCGCAGCGGCACCCCCGGGAAGGATCTCCGCCAACTTGGTCACCGGGTTGGTTTTGCCATCGGGGCCGATAGGGGGGGCCGGTTGGCCGGGGTTTTCGGCGGCGGGCGGAACCTCGGTTTTCTTCAATTGATCACGCAGCCGGGCGACCCGGGCCTTGAGGTCCTCGAGGGCCGCGTAGCGGTTGCCGGAGCGGTCGAACGGGGGCAGCTCGTAGACATCGAGCTTGCCGCGCTCGTCGCAGACGAACAATTGCCGATCGGAAGCGATGAAAGGCGCGCTGACGATCTGGTCCAGCAGATGGCGGAAACGGAGTTCGCCGGTTTGCCGATTCCAGCCGTAGATGGTGTTTTTGCATTGCGCGAAGACCGTGTGGCGATTCCATGCGATCTGGCGGACCACCTCATAGCCGTATTCGGGGCGGGCCATCCAGACGCGCTTACCCGTTTCGGCATCCAGGCAGACCACGGAGCCACTGTTGAGCTGGGCGATGATAGTCTCGCGGCGGTTGATGGAGTCGATACCGAGGACATGGATGTCGTGGATGCCGTCCTTGCGCTGGTAGGCGGGAAGGTGATCGAGCCAGGCGACCTCGAGATTATTGAGCGCCAGGCGCTCGGCGTCAGGGGGTACGGACGGGGTGGAATAGAGCTTGGAGCGGTCTTGCCCGGAAGCCGCGCCGGCCAACAGCAGGGTGATCACCATCGCCATGAACAGGTAGGTGGGCA
>JAFMJU010000253.1 GCA_017853285.1 Gemmataceae bacterium | reverse complement strand
AAACCCCGCGAATTCCTGCCGATGGGTACCAGTGGCTCAGTTACCTTTTGACCGCGCCGAATTGGCAGGGGGGCGGGCAAAAGCTTGTTCCGAAATGGGCTGAATGGGTCAATCCTGAAAATCCCAACGGTCGCCGTTTGGCTTCCACCCGCACCATTCTTGTGCTGGGTGACACGACGGGTTTGGAGCTGCCCGGGTTGGAGCAGTTCGTCCGGGATGGTGGCACCCTGGTGGTTGCCAGTGACCAAAAATTGTGGGAGGGGCGCGAGGGTCTCGGTAACGCCCTCGTTCACCTGATGGGTAATGGGGCGGTGGTCACCGGAGAAAAGGTGAAAGCCTTTGGTCGCAACGCAGGGTTCCAGGGTCAATCCCGTTTGATCCCGCTCGTGGCGGAAGGTGCCAGCCGGTTGTTTGCGGGCCGGGCGGGCCTGGTTTCTCCCGTCGTCAGCAACTCCCCCAGCCGCGTTCAGGGGCAGGACGGTCAGGGTGTGATCCACGCCCGCTTCCAGGGAATGGTCGAATTGATGCCTTCCGGACCGCGCAGGGACGATGCGATCTTCGCGCTGGGTACCGGGCCACAGGACACCTCCGCCGGCCAGGGGCGGGTATTGCTGTTGGCCGACCCGGAGGTCCTCTGCAACCAGATGCTCACCCTGCCGGGCAATCTGGCGTTCGCCTGCAATCTCGCCGAGTGGATTACCACTGGCGACTTGCCCGCCGGCCAATCCCGCAGGGACCAGTTGCTGTTGATTGTCAATGGTCAGGTGGTCGACAGGCCGTTCGTTCCACCATTGCCCATGCCGGATATTCCGATGCCAAATTTGCCTAAAGAGGATCTGTTTACATTGCTGTATCGCCTCGCTGAGGGTGGGATGCAGGCGGGGGAGTCGATTCTGGCGAAAATGGAGGATGAGAACATCCCCGACAAGGCTGGTTCCGCCATTTTGGGCGCCCTTTGGCCCCGGCCTTTGCTGATCATGGCCGCATGCGCGGTAGGCTTCTGGCTGTTTGTCTCACTGACGGGGCGAACCCTGAATCAGGACATGGCGGATTTGAGGAAGTAGGTTGGTTCGGCCCCCGGGCCCGGAGAGTTTCCTGGTATGAGCGAGATGGACAGACAGGCTGGTTCGGCAACCGATGGGGCCGATGGTTTCGCCATAGGCGGGGAAGCCCTCGAGAGGGTTCGCGGACTGCGAGACGCGGTGCGCGAGCAGGTTGGCCGCGTGGTGGTGGGCAATGAGACCGCCATCGACACCATGCTGATGGCGTTGGTGGCGGGTGGGCACGCCTTGCTGGAAGGCGTGCCCGGGGTGGCTAAAACCACCCTCTCCAAGGCGTTCGCCCAGGTGCTGGGGCTCGATTTCCAGCGCATCCAGTTCACGCCCGATCTGATGCCATCCGACATCACCGGCACCAGCGTGCTTGACCGCAAGTCGGGCGAATTCGTGCTGCGCAAGGGCCCCGTTTTTTGCCAGGTCTTGCTGGCCGATGAGATCAACCGCGCCCCCGCCAAGACCCAGGCGGCCCTGCTTGAGGCGATGCAGGAGGGGCAGGTGACCCTCGAGGGCCAGACCATCGGGTTGCCCCAGCCCTTCATGGTGATGGCCACCCAGAACCCGGTCGAGCAGGAGGGGGTTTACCGTTTGCCCGAGGCCCAATTGGACCGGTTTCTGGTGCGGGTCCTGATGGGGTACCCGGGCCGGGAGCATGAGGTCCGGATGCTGGAACTGCGGGTCGATGCCCCGGCCCGGGTGGAGCAACTCCTCGACGCGGGGCGTATCGGCGAATTGCGATCGCTCTGCCCGTTGGTGCACGGCGAACCGCACCTCCAGGAGTACATCATCGACCTCGCGCTCGCCAGTCGCGAACATCCCGACCTGCTGTTGGGTGCCAGCCCCCGCGGGGCCCTGTGCCTGCTGCGATGCGCCCGGGCGCACGCCTTGCTGGATGGCCGCGCCTACTTCACCCACCAGGATGTCCAGTCCGTCGCCCAGTCCACACTGGCCCACCGCCTCATCCTGCGGCCCGAGGCGGAGATCGAGGGCCGGCGCACAGTGGATGTGGTGGATGAACTGCTGCAATCTGTCCCTGTGCTCGACGCGCGCGCCCAGGGCACCCCGGCCAAGGGAGCGCGCTAGGTCATGCTCACCCGGCGCGGTTGGGCGATGGCGGTCGCGGGCCTGATACTGGTCGGGCTGGGGCTCATCAACTGGCTGGACGGTTTCGCGTACCTCGGCTTTTGCCTGCTGGCCTGGCTGGGCCTGAATTGGCTTCGCATGCGCTTTGCCACCGCCTCGATGGCCGCTGATCTCCAGTTGATCCGGACGGTGCGCGACCGTGGAGGCGTGTGCCGCACCCTGCGGGATGGCCAGTCGCTCACCATCACTTGCTCGGTGCTCAACCGGGGCCGGTTCACCTTGCCCTTGGCCCGTTTGGAGGATCGGCCGCCCGCCGACATGACCTGGGTTGACCGGCCGGAGCGGAAGGCCGGCTGGTTTTCTCCACGGGTGGCCCGTGAGCAGTGGCCGGCCGCTGACGGCGCCATTCCTCCCGGTGGACGGCTCGAGCTGGTCTGGCGCGGCAGGCTGGAAAGCCCGGGTGTCGCCCGGTTCGAGGGCGCTCGCCTGACGGTGCTGGATCCCCAGGGGCTGGTGGGCCGTTCGTTATTCATCCGGTCGCCCGTGGAGATGCTGGTGTTGCCGGATCCTGGACCCGTGGAGGATCCGTCGGGAGGTGGCAAGCGGGCAAACCATCTGCTGCCGCCGGGGCACCATCGCCTGCGCCGTCCGGGTGGCTCTTCAGAGATATTGGATGTCCGTGACTATGTTCCCGGGGATTCGCCCAGGCACATCGCCTGGAAACTCTCGGCCCGGCGTGACCGGATCATCGTGCGTGATTTCGAGAGCGAGGTGCCAATTCGGTGCCAGTTGGTGGTGGACGGCACCAGGCCCCTGCGCAAGTGGCACCCCGGTGGCGCCAGGCTGGCCAACCTTTCCACCGCCGCGGCGGGCGTTCTCGAGCATTGCCTGGAGCAGCGGGACCCGGTGGGGTTGGTGGTGGCCGAGGAGGCGCGCGTCATCATCCGTCAACCGGCGGCGGGCAGTCGCCATCGGCTGCGCGTTTTGCAAACCTTGGCCGAAAGCTGCGCCTCGCCGGGAGTGTTTCCCCCCAGGGAGGAGGATCCGCTGGTCCTTTTTCCCCAGGCGCTGCGTGTCGCCAGGGAAGTCTACCCGGATATCGCCAGATCCTCCTGGGCGTCCATGCCCTGGCGGTGGATCCTTTGGGGGCCGCCCCGGCCTGGTTTCAGCCGGTACGGCGGCCTGGGAGGGTGGATTTACCGCCATCGGGTCTACACATGGCTGGTCCCTCCCATCCTCATGGTGACCAGTTATGTGGTCGCAAGCGGTTGGATGTGTCTGGCGGTCCCCCTTTCGGGGCCAGGGTTGTGGCTCGCCGTCAGGATCGCTTCCTTTTTCCCGCAGTGGCAATTGCGTGACCGCAAGGTGCTGGCCACGGTGCTGGTGGCGCGCGAGGGTGGCGGTCCGGGGTATCTGGACGCCCTGCTTGAGGACGACACCCTGTTGGCCACCAGCTTGCGGGCTTTTTTGGCCGACCACCGCGAGGATCGCAACCTGGCCGCGCCGCCTCCCGCGGCCCTGCGGGTCCAGTCGAAGGCGAGGGCGGAACGGTTGGCCCTGGGATTGCTCTCCGCGGTTTCGCGTGCCCGTGATCCCGAGTTGCATGTCCTGTTTTCCGACACCGAGGACCTGGCCGCCAGGCTGGACAGGCTGGAACGGGCGGTGCGTGTCAGCCGTTCCAGGCGCCACGAGGTAATGGTGGTCCTTGCTCCCAAAACGGTGCGGGAACAGGTGCCCGACGCGCCCGTTGAGAACGGTTCCTGGTTCCGGCGGAGCATACCCCGGGTTGCCGGGTTGTGGATCAACCGCAAATTCGGTCTTCGGAAATCCAAGGATCCCGGGGCCAAGGAAGGGGGGCCCCCGAACGCCGAAGGTAACGCTTTGAACCCTGCCGAGGGCCAGGCTTTGGCAGAACTTCGGCGGCGTTTGGGCCGGCTGGGGGTTCCCGTGGTGGTCGGCAAGGATTGCGCGGCGGAAGCCCAGAGGCTGGTGGCCAGATTGAGGCGTTCCGGCGCCCGGGTGGGACCGAGATGAGCCAGTCCCCCCCTGATGTTGGCCCCAACCGGGGTGAGGTGGATGGCCGGGTGTTCCGCCCCGGCGATTTTCTCCCCGTTTTGGTGGCTTTGGGCGTGCTCTTTTTTGGTTTGGCCCAGATTTGCCAGACCGGCTGGATGCTTTTTCCGCTGGTCATTCTGGCGGTGGGCACCGCGCTGGCCTGGTCGGCAACGCCGACGGTATTTCTGTTCTCGCTACCCATTATCCTGCTGCTGGACCGGTCTGGCATCGGGCCGGAGGAATGGCTGGCCAGCCTGTTCGAGGGAAGAAACCCTTTTTATTTCGCCCGGAGAGGGAGCGGT
This sequence comes from Gemmataceae bacterium, assembly GCA_017853285.1. Classification (GTDB taxonomy): domain Bacteria; phylum Planctomycetota; class Planctomycetia; order Gemmatales; family Gemmataceae; genus UBA6894. Next base: position 1,463 of record JAFMJU010000253.1, on the reverse strand, counting down.
GGAGGGCCCGACCTCGACACCACCAACCCGGTTTCGCTGGGCGAATGGGTGATCACCGCCGGGGCGGTCATAGCCAGCCACGCGGTAGCCTGCCGTCATATCGCCCTGCGAAAATCCCTGTTTCAAACCGGACAAAGGGTCACGGGTGGTGCCGGGGCGAAACCTGGGTGGTGGGGGTTTTATTTGCCATTCACGATCACCCTGACGGTTCTGGGGGTGATGGTGGTTTGGCTCATGACAACCATATTGCTGGACAACAACATCCTGGAGCCCCGCATGGTGCAGGTGATCCGGTGGATCATCGCCATGGGGGGTGGATTGGTTCTGGGTTTGCTGGTCAGGGTCCAGCTCGGGTTGCTTGAAGGCCGGGCCATGGACCCCACAGCCGCGGCAGGCTACCTGGCTCATGCCTCCTGGGCCGAAATGGGCCGGGAGGTCAACAAGGCCGATCGCTGGCTGATGTGGTGGAGGCTGGGGCGCAGGCGTAAATCCGAGGCCCGTTGGCGGCGTTTGCTGATGGGGGTCAAACCGGGACCGCCGCGAAACGCCAGCGCCGGGCCCGTGAGGGAAAAGGGGGGTAAACCGTCATGAATCATTGGCGATACTTGTGGCGCGAGGCGCTCGCGGTGGTTTTCATGTTGATGGGCATTTTCGGACTGGTCCAGGCCTTGGGCCTGGTGGCCCAGCGGCAGGTGATAGGCGCCAGCCTGGTGGGAATTCTGGGGCTGTTTGTTTTCCGTGGCGGTTTGAGCCTGCTAAAGGTTGCCATGGCGGCCCGAATCGTGCAGCAGACGCAGGATCGCTTGTATCCGGCTCCCGCCCAGCCCTTGCCTTCGGTCAGGCGTGCCCAAGGCTTGCCCGGAGGCTCCCGAAGGGCCGGCCCCCAGTCTTGACTGCCGCTGGAATCGGGTTGAAGATCGCACTCGGTCCAGCAACTTTTTCCTGTTGATCCGGTTTCCGGGAGCTCCGCCATGAGTGTCGCGCTGAAAATTCCCGCCCGTCCCGCCAAGGTGGCGGACCAGTTGTTGCTGATCGATGGCAAGTGGCGGCCCAGTGTCAGCGGCAAGACCTTTGAAACGGTGGACCCCGCCACAAACCAGGTCATCTGCCGGGTGGCCGAAGGAGATGCAGCGGATATCGACCTGGCGGTGGCCGCGGCGCGCCGGGCCTTTGATTCCGGCCCGTGGTCCCGCATGTCGGGCAGCGAGCGCGGGCGTTTGATCTACAAACTGGCCGACCTGGTCGAAAAGCACCAGGAGGAGCTGGCGGCTCTCGAGTCGCTCGACAACGGCAAGCCCTACCGCGACTCCATCGCCGCCGACTTGCCCCTCACCATCAAGTGCTACCGCTACTACGCCGGATGGGATGACAAGATGGTCGGCAAGACCATCCCCGTGGACGGCCCCTACTCCTGCTTCACCCGGCACGAGCCGGTCGGGGTGGTGGGCCAGATCATCCCGTGG
>JAFMJU010000252.1 GCA_017853285.1 Gemmataceae bacterium | reverse complement strand
CGGCCGGACCGGCGAGAGCTGGTCCGGCACTGTTCGCTTGGCCCCCCCTCCCGGGTCGTTGAAAGGAATTGTTTTCGCTGGTAAAATCAAGACTGTCAGCAGAGCGAAAATATTGCGGAAACCAAGGGATTTGGCTCGTTTTTTCCTTTTAATCGGGTTCCTGAATTGCGCGAGTTTGGTTTCCCATTCCGGGCATGCGTTTCCAATCGGGAGAAAGCATCTGATGGCGCCGGTCACCGTCGAGGAGGCTTCGCTGTTTTTCAAGGGGCTGCAAGATCGCATCGTGCGCGAGTTGGAAGCCGTGGATGGCAAAAGTTTCCACGAGGATTTGTGGGACCGGCCCGGCGGTGGCGGGGGGCGCACGCGTGTGTTGCAAAACGGGAACCTGTTCGAGAAGGCAGGGGTGAATTTTTCCCTGGTGCATGGCAGGATGAGCCCCGAATTTTCGAAGCAGGTGCCAGGCGAGGGTGAGGAATTCAAGGCCACGGGGGTATCCCTCGTGCTGCACCCCCGCAACCCGAAAATTCCTACCGTGCACGCCAATTTCCGATTTTTAGAAAAGGGGGAAAAGTGCTGGTTTGGCGGCGGGGGCGACCTGACCCCCTACTACCCATACATTCGAGATGTGGTGGAATTCCACAAGGTTTGGAAAGCGGTGTGCGACAAGCATTCAGCGGTGGCCGATCATGCCCGCATGAAAAAATGGTGCGATGAGTATTTCTTCCTTCCCCACCGGCAAGAAGCCAGGGGCGTTGGCGGGATCTTTTTCGATTACCTGGATGCCAGCCAGCCGGTATGGGATTTTGTACGGGAGGCGGGAGAGTCGTTCCTTACGTCCTATATGCCGATCTTGAAAAGACGGAAGGACGAGGCTTTCACGGAATCGGAAAAGGAATTTCAGGAGTACCGTCGGGGCCGGTACGTGGAATTCAACCTGATTCACGACCGGGGCACCATTTTCGGACTGAAGACGGGGGGCCGGACCGAGTCGATCCTGATGTCTTTGCCTGAAAAAGCTAGGTGGTGGTATGACCACAAGGCCGCCCCCGGTAGTCCGGAAGCGGCCTTGCTTGAGTATCTGAAGCCTAGGGATTGGGCATCCATGTCCGGCGATGAAGTCATGCTGCCGGAAAGATAGACTGCAATCGGGCTATTTGCGGTGCCGAATTTTGGCACGCATGCGACGCTTCTTGCGGCCCACTTTCCGACGACCATTACCTCTCCGATTACCCATGCCTTGCTCCTAGGATTTTAAAATCCAAACCGTTCTATTGAAACCGGCAGCTTATTTTGCCTAGCTGTAGGGATTATCGATTCAGTGAAATAAGGCAAGGTCACTCCAAGCCTCATTTAGATTGCAATAGAATGATGTTTATTGCTGGCGCTATGAGCCGTGGTTGGGGAAAGGATCACGGGGTATCCAGTAGATTGATGAGACCCTTGTGCAGGAGACTGCCCCGCAGGACATAGAACCGAACCGGATTCATGGATGGCAGATCCTCATGGTTGAGGACGAAGGCCAGATTGGCCGGCTCCACCATTTCCCATTGATGCAGCCCGATCAAAATGTCCCCGCGCTGCAGTCCAGCCCGGTTTGCGGCGGAACCCGGGCGGACAGCCAGGATCATCAGGCCGCCACGCAATTGTGGATTGATGCGGGACACCACATCAGGTTGCGCGGGCTGCAGTCTCAGGCCGATCCGCTCCCAGGCCATTTCATCGGGAGCCAACCGGTTGTTGGGCCCCTCCAGAGACAACTCCCCCTGCAAAACGGCGCCCTGACGCTGGTACTGAAGGGGAATCTTGTCATTTTGAATATGCTCGCAAAGGCAACGTTCCCAATCGAGCAGGTTGGTGAAACTCTGGTCACCGGACCGCAGCAGGACATCGCCCGGGCGCAGGCCCAGTTTTCCGGCGGGCCCCATGGAGTCCACCCGGTCCACGATCAGGTTGCGAAGGCCTGTGGCATCCTGCTGGTGGGGAGCATGCTCCTCACGCAATACCAGACCAGGCTGAATATGGCGACGCCGGGAAGCCATCATCGAGGCGCTGACGCGGACGAGGGTATCGGCCGGAATGGCGAAACCGATGCCCTGAGCACCCGCCCGGATGGCCACATTGAGACCGATCACCTCGCCCATCACATTGAGCAGGGGGCCGCCGGAATTACCTGGATTGATGCTGGCATCGGTCTGGATCAGGGCCTTGTAGGACATGTCCTTGTTCAGGGCGACATCCCGGTTGATCGCGCTGATGATGCCCGTTGTGACGGTGTGCTCGTATCCGAACGCGTTACCGATGGCAATGACGGTCTCACCCACCATCAGGTCGCTGGAGGTTCCAAGGGGGGCGACGGGCAGGGCCTGGGGAACCTCGATCTTGATCAAAGCCAAGTCGGTTTCAGGATCCCGGGCGATGACCCTCGCCCCGTGACTTGTGCCGTCCGCCAGCCTGACCCGCAGTGAATTGACCTCGTCGATCACATGGTGGTTGGTGACGATGTAGCCGCGCTGATCAACCACCAGTCCGGTTCCCATCCCGTTCACCTTGCCAGATGGGTCGGACGCGGTCCCAGGCCTCTCACTGTGGATGTTCACCACCGAACCGCGGACCTTCTGGACCACCTGAACAATAGGGCTGTGACGTGGCCCCCAGGTGCGGGGGTTGATGTTGCCGATCACCCGGCCCGGCACTGAATTTGCGCTGGCTGGAATGGTGTTTTTGGCTGGGACGCTATCCTGAGACTGTGCCAGGGCCAACCCGGAAAGAGGGCCACTGGCGACAAGCACCGCGGCCTGGAGCAGTTGGATTGGGAAACGCATGGGGTTTCAGCCTCAGGGTGTTGAACCGCTGTCCAGCGTTCCCATCGGCAGGCCAAGGATCCCCTGCCCAGAAAGGCAAGCTGTTCCGGGACAAACTGTTGGTCTGCCGGGTGAGGTGATGCCTTCTGGATCGAAGGTTCCCTTCCGTATGGTTGTGCGGGTTGTAACGATTGAGAGTAAGGGCACGACGGTACAAGCTGAGGAAGAAAAATGAGCTCGAGGCGAGAACTATTGATGGAGTTGCTGGCGGAAACCCCCAACGATGGCGAACTGCCTTATTCGCTGGGGATGGAAAGCGTTTCCGAGGAAAATGACATTCAGGCGATCGCGGAGTTTCGTAAGGCTTTGGAGGCCGACCCGGGGCATGTCGCCTCTTACCTTCAGCTAGGCCAGGCGCTTGTGCGCCATGGGGAGGAAGGGGAGGCCCGGGAGATTTACACCCAAGGCATGGAGGCTGCCCGGAAGGCCCAGAATCATCATGCGTTTTCCGAACTGAGCGGCTTCCGTGATGCGTTAGGATAAAAAATATATATTATTAAATCTTTTTACCGATAAAAATATAGTATGGTGCTTTCATTCCAAACATGTAGGGAACCTTGCCCCTTTCCTCTTCCACCAGGACCGGTTCAAACCGGCGGCTTAAGAACGGAAGGTGGTCGGGCGACAGAAACACATTGTCATACCCAAACCAAGACGGCCAGAAGCTTCTGGTGAAGCCGGAACCTCGCTTGCGGCCCGCATCGGGCCATTTGCGTGGCACATAAAAATCCACCACCCCGATGACACCTCCCGGTTTCAGGATATTCCAGGCGTGGGCCACCGCATCGAACCAGTCGGGGATCATGGTCAGGGAATAACTGAAAGTGACCGCGTCCACCGGTTGGGGTGGCAGATGGCGGGTAGCATCGCCATGGATCACCTCGACGTTGTTCCAGCCCTTCTGGGCGATGCGTTCACGCGCGACCTGAAGCAAGCTGGGGCACAGGTCCAGGACAGACGCCTTTTCAAGTCCCTGGATCCTATCCCCCAAAGCCTCGAGGTTGCTGCCGGTTCCCCCGCCCATGTCGATGAGGGTTCCCCCGGTTCGGGGGAGTGGCAGCAATTCCATCATTCGCTCGCGTCCGTGGAGCAGCCGTCGGCGGAAGGAATCGTAGGCCTCGCGTTGGCCGGAATAGAACGCCTCCAGGCGCTCCTGGTGATTTGTCCCGGAGGCGGCCTTTGAGGTGACAAGGTGCCACAGCACCCGCATGTCGGAACGGAAACCCATGATTTTGGCGACCTGTCAGGAGCCGACGGAGAGAAAATTCAAGGAAGGTCCACGATGTGGAAACTGCCGTAGGTGTTCACGCGATCACGCTGGTGCAGTTCCTCCGCCAGGGCCGTCTGCCGGGTGAGCAGGTCGCCCAGCCTTTGTCGGGTTCCTTGGTACTGAACCGGCAATGGATCGAGAAAATCCTCCCTTAGTCCGGCGCTGCGGAACAGAATCCGCGCCTTGGGAGCGGTCTTGCCAAGGATGGCGTTCCATTCATCCTCCAGGCCCTTCGGGTCGTGGTGGCTCATCCAGTCCATATGGTCCAGCAGAACCAGTCGGGTGAATGGTTTGTCGCTGGCTCGCACCACATCGGTGACCTTGCCTGTGTGGATGTGCAGGCGAGCCATTGCCTCCTTCAGGGCCGGATAGTTAGCCTCTTTCAGGTACTCAGGGCAGCAATCCCTGGTGTAGCTCCCTTCGAGGTAAACCCGCCAGAAATAGTTCTCGCGAAACGGCAACTTGACGAGCACCTGCTCCACCCGGTCCTTGATGAACTGGAACAACCCGCCGGGGTACTGCCTGGTGATCTGTTCAAGCTGCGGGCCGGGCACACCCACCATGGTCATGGTGATTCGACGCTTGAGGAACCAACGCATCATGGGGGTCCACAATTTGTGTGAGACCTCGCGACGGTATATCGATTCCTGCTCCTGAACCGAGTTGGCCGCCACCAGGTTTTCGACACTTCGACGGAGCCGGGCTAGTTTCAGGATGTTGAAAGAAAGCAGGCGGGCGACGAGCCCCGAGGTGCCCCTGAAATAAAAGCTGTCACGCCATCCCTTGCCCGAGAAAAAGTTCAGGTGTTTGTCCCAATAATCCCGGGCGTATCCAGGAAGGAAGGGGCGGATGGACCCCTGGTAAAGAATCCGCGCGTTGGGTGTGCGGCCATGGCCGAAAAACGCAAAAAAATCCTCAAAGTCAAGGGACCGGATGGCAGCCCGTTTGAATTCGAGCAGCGCGTTCTGGATGGGGTTCATGTCCACGGCATGAACCTCTCCGCACCCGGCCAAAAGGTAGTCGAGTGCGTTGCAACCGGCGCTGGTGATGACGAGCAGGCGGTCGGCCGGACTCAGGCGCAGGGCGACCCTGTCCAGGGCCGGGTCTTCCCAGCAGGTGTTGTAAAGGAGATTGTTGCGATGGACCGCGTGGAAAACCCGCGAGTGCAAACGATCCCGGACAGCATTGGCCATGGAAGGATAGCTCCGATTTTTCAGCCGATATTCTATGGTTGCCCCGGTTGCCGCCCATGGTTTTTCTTCAGAGGGCGCGCGGGTTTCAGGGAAGAAGGCCCAGGGTTTCCGGCCAATCGTTCATCAGGTTGAAATTCTGCACTGCCACACCGCTGGCTCCCCGGATCAGATTGTCCAGGCTGGCGATGACCACCACCCGGTCCCCGACCCTCATCGGATGCAGGTCGATGAAGTTGGTGTGACGGGTCTGGCTCGTGGAAGGGGGAGTGGCGCACACACGAACAAACGGACTTCCCGAGTATTCCGCCCGGAACAGGTCGAGCAAATCACTGTTGCCCATCCCGTTGGAACCCGGTTCCAACGTCGCGGTGATGGTCGACAGTATTCCGCGCTCCATGGGAATGAGATGGGGAAGAAAAAGCACGGGCATATCCTCGCCGGCAAGGCCCCCCAGCTCCTGCTCCATTTCGGCTGTGTGGCGGTGCACGCCGACCTGGTAGGCGGAAACACTCTCATTGCATTCGGGGAAGTGGGTTTTCAGGCTCGGGGTGCGGCCGGCGCCAGATACGCCACTTTTGCAATCCGCTATGATGGTTCCAATTCGCAACGCCTTCCGCCTGACCAGCGGGGCCATACCCAAAATCACGGTCT
>JAFMJU010000251.1 GCA_017853285.1 Gemmataceae bacterium | reverse complement strand
TGACAGCTTGAATCAGCCCCCGACGGCGTTCACGATGCTTTCTTCCTTCAGGTCATCAATCATGGCAATCTCCCAAAGTCCAGTAATCGTCAAAAGGGGGCAGGCACGCGTTGCCCCAATAATTCAATCGGGAATCATTCCCGGTTAAAGTAAGGCCGCCAAAGCCCCGCCAGTTCGGAAACCGCCTGGCTCAAATCAGAGTTGGTGATCACCCGGGTGTACTCGCCGGCCCTGGCAAATTCCAGGCGGGCGTTGGCCAACCGTTTTTCGATCACCTCCGGGGCATCGGTCGCCCGGTGATTCAATCGTTCCCGAAGAACCTCTTCCGGCGCGGTCAGGAAGACCGAGCAATCCACGCGGGTTTTGGCGCGGACCTGTTCGGCTCCCTGCACATCAATCGCCAAAACCACACCGAATCCCTTTTTTCTCCAACCCTCCACCTCGCGTTTCAGGGTGCCGTACCTTTGACCGTGGACTTGGGCGGATTCCAGGAAACCCCCGGCAGCTAACTCCGATTCAAAATCGGACGCTGATAGAAAATGATAATCCCTGCCTTCGATTTCACCAGATCGGGGCGCTCTTGTCGTTGCTGAAATCGACTGGTGGAGCGGAAAACCCTCTTTTTGAATCAATTCCCGCAAAATGGTGGTTTTTCCCACCCCGCTTGGGCCGGAGAGAATAAAAAGTGGCCCGGGAACCCCCGTTTGGGGCTGGATGTCACTCGACATTCTGCACCAATTCCCGGATGCGTTCCAGAAGTCCCTTGATTTCCACAACCCGGTGGGCGACATCCAGGTCGCTGGCTTTGCTGCCGATAGTGTTGGTTTCCCTGAGCATTTCCTGGATCAGGAAATCAAACTTCCGGCCCGGGCTTTCCTCCCGTTCCACGAATCGTTTGAACTGATCCAAATGGCTGTTCAACCGAACCGTTTCCTCGCTGATATCCAGCCGTTCAGCCAGAAGGGCAGTTTCCCTCAGGATTTCATGGGGCTCGACATTGCGTTCCAGGCCGGATTGGCTGAAAGCGGATTCCAAACGGGAGCGCAACCTCTCGCGGTGTTGTTTCACCACCTCGGGCGCCCGTTCAGAAATCGCAAGGGCTTCGGCATGGATGGCGTCATGCAGGGCCATCAACTCGCGGGCCATGGCGGCACCCTCCCGAAGCCGCATGGCCTGGAAATGATGCAACGCCTCGCGAAGGGTAGCCTCCCACTGGGGCCATTCCTCTTCGAGCGAGATGGAACCAGCCAAATTGCCCGTCAGAACCACACCAGGGAGCTGGAGGCACGCCGCGGCCAGGATTTCGCCCGAACCGGCCATGCCGATGGCTTCACGGATTTGGCAAAGGTAGTTTCTCAGCAGGTTTCCGTCGATCAGGGTTTGGGAGGCCGAGCCTTGGACTGGTTTTTTCCGTTTGCTTTTGAATGTGACCACGATGCTGCCGCGCTTGACGGTTTCGCGTAGCACCTTTTCGACTTCGGCCTCCAGATTGGCCAATGTTTCCTCTGCCCTGAAAACCAACTTCAGGTGCCGGTTGTTGACAGAGCGGACTTCAACGACGGTGCTTAGGGAATCAGATTCCCGGGTGCTTTCACCATGACCAGTCATGCTGCACAGCAAATGCGGATGTCCCGTCGTTAAAAGCTATCGATAAAAACAGTGCTGGAGGCATTTGCCTCCAGCAAGTGACCTCGAGGCCGGATTGAATGGGATAATCAGGGAGCCGGGTTTTCTGGTGAAACCGGACCGCCTTCCGCGGGAGCCAATGGACTAGATAAAACGCCACCCGGGGTAAGTGGCGAATCCCCGCCGCCCTGTATCCGGGGGATGAGAATGACCGTGGCAATCACCAAGAAGAGCCAAGCGGCCGAGGCGCCCAAGGTAATCCATGTGATCTGATCGGCTGCGCGACTGCCAAAGGCGCTTTGACCGGCGGCTCCACCAAAAGCACCAGCCAAGCCGCCGCCCTTGCCACCCTGTATCAGGATCAGGAACAGCAGGATGACGCCGCTGAGGACCATCAGCAGACTGAGGAAAAAGCCGATCCAGCTAGCCCAAAGACCAGTTTCCATGAACAGAAACACCTCAAAGCCGGGGGAGCCAAACCACACTGGCAAAAACGAATGGGGCTGGACATCCGCCGTGTTGGAACATCAATTGATCTTTATAAGTGGGAAGTAAGGCAGTTGGAAGGTGGTTTGAACGGAGCCACAGGGTGTGGCTATATTTATTAAGATATTAGCAGCTATTGGGTGGGTATATGAAAAAGAATTTAATTTTATTGATGTTAATTGCCTTATCTTCTTCATTATTAATATACTATTTTGCGTCAAAGGGCCGACACGGGGTAAAGCCTTCCCCCGGGTTGGGTGATCAGTCCGGCAACGTTGTTCAAGACACTTGGGAAGCCGCTTACTACCTGGATGGCAGCCGGGCCGGGAATATTCACACGGAAGTTCGTGAAACCGAATCGCCCGAAGGCCCCGTCTACCACCACCATGTGGTGATGAACCTCCTTGTTCGGCGTTATGGTGCCGTTGTCCCGATGAAAATGGAGCAATCCACGGTTGAATCCGCCGAGGGCAAGGTGCTTGGTTTGGGCATGGTCCAGCATTTGGATCAGGGTAGTCAAGTTTTGAAAGGTCGGGTGGAAGGGGGCGAGGTGGTTGTCAGCCAAGGGACGGTGGATAAGCGTTTGCCATTCCCCGCCGAGGCGATGGGCCCTGTCGCCCAGGAACGATTGATTTTGGAAAAAAGCCGCCAAAAGGGTGCGGCCTGGAAAATGACCAGCTACGAGTTATCCCTGCAGGCGCCGACTGTCCTCGAGGCCCGATCCCTTGGACAGGAAGACACGGAAACCCCGCGCGCGCCCTCGGGTGACAAGCCTGCCACGGTGCTGAAGGAAGCTCTAGACAAGGTGGAGATCGTCCCCCGGCCGGTGAAAATCGGGAATCAGGAAATAACCCTGCCTTCCCTGGAAGTTTGGTGCAAGGAGGGGAAGGCGGTCAAATCGCGGGTGGATATGCCTGGCTTGGGTCCGATCACGCTGGTGCGTTGCGGCCGGGAGGAGGCCGAGAGGCCGGGAAAACCGGGCGAGATTCCCCCCGATCTGGGCGCAAGAACCCTGGTTTTCCTGGATCGTCCCATCGCCGGAATCCACGGGATGCGTGAGGTGGCTTACCTGTTCCAGATTCAGGGAGAAAAAGATCCTTCTAGGGCGTTTTCCATCGATTCGAGGCAGGTTGCCGGGGTCGAGAAGGATGGGGGCGTGGTTTTGACCGTCAAGGGGGGCGAGGGCGCTTATTCCCCCGCACCCCAACCCGGAAAAGCCTCGCTGGAATCCAATTTTTACATCGACAGCGCCGACCCGGCGGTAACCGAGTTCGCGGCCAAGGCGATAGGGGACGAGAAGGACCCGTGGCGCAAGGTGCTTCGTGTGGAGGCGCTGGTCCACCAGCGGATGAACTCAACCAGTTCGGTGGGTTTCGCGCGGGCAAGCCAGGTGGCCCGGGATTTGCGAGGGGACTGCCGCCAGCACGCCATGCTCACCGCCGCCGCCTGCAGGGCCTGCGGGGTGCCGGCGCGCACGGCCCTTGGGTTGGTTTACATCACCGACGAGCCAACCGGGAAACCCGCCTTGGGATTTCACATGTGGACGGAAGTCTGGGTGAATGGATCCTGGCGGGGAATCGACGCCACCCTGGGGCAGGGCAAGGTGGGCCCGGGGCATGTGAAGATCAGCGACACGAACTGGACCGACCCACCGAGCCTAGCCCCGTTGCTGCCTGTGTTGCGTGTGATGGGCCGCCTTCAAGCCAAGGTGGTGGATTTTCGCTAAACCCGTGGGGTGTTGAGTTTATCGGGTAGGTGGTTTTCACCATTTTCAACTGCCGGATGCGGAATTCGCCTAGGCCCAAGGTCAGCTGAACAAGTAGACTTTATTCAGCTGATTTAAGGTGGCGGAGATACGGCATGAGTTGCCTGTTATTCCTCGGGCTGGTTTGGTCATCGCAGGCTGTCTCCCAATCGGAGTTGGCTTTCCGCAATGTCCGTCCAACCATGGGGCTCCTTGGGCCTGAAAGGCGTGAGCGAGACACCTTCCTGCCGGGCGACCTCATTTTTTACGCCTTCGATCTCGGGAACTTGACCCCAACCAAGGATGGCGCATCCGAGGGACTTTACCGCTACGCCATGACCGTGGAGGTGCTTGACGCCAAAAACCAGGTGATCTTCCCCAAGGAACCGGGAAAACCGCGTGAGTCCCAGGCCTTTTGCCCGTTGGGAGGTGATGTGTTACCCACCTTCGCCTACACGGAAACCGACCAGGATATCCAACCCGGGCGCTATGTGATGCGTTTGACATGCGTGGATCGGGTAAGTGGCAGAAGGGGAACCCTGGAAAAGGCGTTCCAAGTGGAAAACAAGCGTTTTGGCATCCTGCGGCCGGCCATGCTCTACGCGACCAGCGGTGAGCCTGCGCCCGGTATCGGGGTCCCTGGCCAGTCCTTCATGCTCAACTTTGTGGTTGCCAATTTCACGGTTGATCCGAAGACCGACAACTGTGATGTGGATCTGACCATCCAGATACTGGACCAAGGTGGAAGGCCGGTGAGCCCCAAACCATTCCGCGGGCAAATCACAACCCCGGAGGACCCGGCAAGGAGGCTGCATTCGATTCGGTTTCCCTACCAACCCAACCGTGCCGGACAATTCACGCTGGAAGTCACCGCCCTCGACAAAAAAGCCGAGGGAAAACCCGTCGCCAAATTCACCTACCCTTTCACCGTGGCCGGGGCGCGATAGCCACCGTTTTTTGGTCTGCCCGCCCAATGTCAGCAAACTTATTTCTTGATAAATCCCCGTTCGAAGCCATTGAAGGGCTTGCGTGGCCTGCCACTTTGATGGAAGATATTGAAGATAGGGCGGATGGATCCGCCTTGGATTTTGCATCCTGAATTGAATCAGGTGCCTCGGGAAACGGTGTTTCCCGTTCGGATACCTGCCGGGTTATCCAGCGCAATCCGGCGGCGTCCAGGAGGGATGTTCCATGCTGGTTTTGTCACGCAAGATAAATGAAAGCATTGTGATCAACGAAAACATCGTGATCACGGTGGTCGAAGTGCGGGGTGACAAGGTCCGCTTGGGGGTAGTTGCTCCCAAGGATGTGGCTGTTCACCGTCAGGAAGTTTTCGACGCGATTCAAAGCGGCGGCGAAGTGATCGCCCAGAGCGTTTGAAACCTTCCCAAAGATGTTTTTCAAACAAATCATTTCCAAATCCTAAGTTAAATACAACGTAATGTCCAGCTGCTTTTCAGCTGATTTTGGGTCCACCTTCCAGCTCAACAAAACTTTCATGATTCTGTTTGGACCAAGACTGCAAAATTGGTTTTTTTAGGGCGCTTGTTGGGCCACTGTCAGGAAAGGCCCTTTGGGGCGAACCTCAATTGATACTCATGGTTCAGGGGTCTATGATCCGATGTTAGTTGAGTGAGTGGGCCCCTTGGCCAAGCGGTAAGGCAGTGGATTGCAAATCCACCATCCCCGGTTCGAATCCGGGAGGGGCCTCTGAAAAAGCGAAGGGCCCGGGTTTGAAAGCCCGGGCCCTTCGCTTTTTTTGTCTTAGGTTCCGAGTTTCAGTTCCAATTCCTGGTCGCCCGGTTTCACTTCCAAAACGGTGCCATTCCCTTGGGTTTTGGCAGTGACTCCCTTCACACCGATCACCTCCACACGCTGGGGGCCCACCGGAAGTTTCTCCACTTTGAATCGCCCGCCTTCAATCGTCGCCTCGCGGTCATCCCCCATCCCTTCGGGAGATCGGAAAACAATTTTGCCCGATGGCAGGGGCTTGCCCGACAGGGTGATTTTCCCCAGAACCGTACCGGTGGGCGCGTTTCCACCACAACCCGTCAGGCCCATCAACCCGGCGGCAATTAAGGCGCTCCATGCTTTCATATCGCCTCCGGTCCTCGTTCCCC
>JAFMJU010000250.1 GCA_017853285.1 Gemmataceae bacterium | reverse complement strand
TACCTCTTGGGTTTGGAAGCGAGTGACGCTGAAAAAGTGATCGAGGTTTTTCAGGCGATATGCCTCCAGCCCGTGGAGCCGGACGGTTTGGAGTTTGACCCGTCGACCGTGGCTTGCACGCCGATCCGGGCCGCAGTGAAAGGACTTGGGTTGCAAGTCACACTCCAGGGTTGCCTTGGGTCGATGCGTGTCGCCATGCAGGCGGACATCGGCTATGAGGATGTGATCCATCCTGGCCCGATGCAAGCGGATTACCCCGCCCTCCTTGACCTTCCTCCACCCAGGCTACTTGGCTACACGCGGGAAACGGTTGTGGCCGAGAAGCTGGAAGCGATGGTCCGCCTGAGAATGTACAACAGCCGGATGAAGGATTTCCATGACATTGGGTTCCTGTCGGCCAATTTCTCGTTCGAAGGTGGTCTACTCACTGAGGCCATACGCAGGACATTCGTCAACCGATCAACTGGTTTTCCGACGGACTTGCCGGCTTTTTTGGAGCGATTTGCGCAGGATCCCCAAAAGATCCTCCAGTGGCGAGCTTTTGTTCGTCGATTGCCGTCTTCGGCCGCCGCAGGAAATCTGGAAGATATTTGCAGAGCGGTTTCCGCCTTCGCGGGATCTCCCATCATGGCTTTGGTACAGCAGCGAAACCTCCACGGCACATGGCACCCCGGTGGGCCTTGGTTGCCCTGACAGAATGTTCATTTGGACCTTGGATATATCGCTGGCCGTGATGGTGTGGGCCTGGTGAAAGCAAGTAGCCTTTGTGGCTAAAGGATGTCGGGCGAGTTCGAAAGACTATCCGGGGCTTTGGGCAGATTTGGATAATGTTGGTGGAGTGGGAACCCTACGGATTGGGGCGGGGTGTGTCATGGATGGTGTGATTGCCGGTGGGTGCCATTTTGGCCGGGCTTTTGACGGGACGCTGACGGGCGTCTGGCTGGCCCGGTTGGGCGTGGCGTTTTTTCTGGCTGGTTGGTTTTGCCAACAGACCTTAGCGCAAACCGTTCATGAAGTGGCCAAACCCAAACATGGGCCGGTGGTGGGCCACCAGCCCGTGTGCCCGAAGCCGGGTGAGCCGGTGCTGGTGACGGCGCGGCTGGAGGGGAAGGCGGGCCGTGTGTCGCTGCGCCTGCAGGCGGTGGAACCGGGGAATTACATCCGCAAGTCGGACCCGGCCTACCCCAAGGAATGGACCGATTTGGCGATGCGGGATGACGGTTTGGAGGGTGACTTGAAGGCGGGGGACGGGGTCTTCAGCGCGCGGGTGCCGGGCGACTGGCAGCGGCACCGGCGGCTGGTGCGGTACCGCGTGGTGGCTGGCGAAGGGGATGGCAAGCCGGTGGTGTTGCCCGCGGCGGGGGAAAGCTGCCCCAACTTCGCCTGGTGGTGCGATGGGGGCCTGGCCGCCTGGACCGGGACGCGGGAGCCGGGCAAGACGGCGCCGTTGGTTTTTTCAAGGGAGTTCTTGAACACCCTGCAACCGCTGACCCTGGTGGCGCGGCAGGAGGATGTGGCGCGCAGCCAGTGGGATGGCAACTTCCACAAGCAGAAACAGCAGGGGGCCATCGTCTACCGGGGCGTGGTGTACGACCATGTCGAGTTCAGCAACCGGGGGCAGGGCAGCACGCACATCTCCGGCAAGAACAAGTGGGGCCTGAAGTTCAACCAGGGCCATGACCTGCCTTTGGTGGACCATGATGGCAAGCCGTTTCCCTCGGACCTGGGGAGCCTGAACCTGAACCCCGGCGGATCGACGCCGTACCTGCCGATCCTGCGCGGGGTGACCGGGCTGGACGAGGTGTTCTCGATGCGGGCCTACCGTCTGGCCGGGGTGCCGAGCCCGCCGGTGACCTGGGTGCAGTGGCGGGTGGTGCAGGGGGCCGAGGAGGTTTCCGCGAAGGACCAGTACGCCGGGGATTTGTGGGGCGTGTATGTGGCCCTGGGCGACATGAAGCCCAAGATGCTGGCCGACCGGGACAAGCGGTTGCCGGACGGCCTGACGGTGAGCGCGCAGAGCGGCATCAAGCACACTCCCGAGGGAATGACCGACGGGGGCAAGCTGTGGGAAGGGTTTGTGAACGGGATGCGCTCGAACCCGGGGATTGACTGGTGGCGCAAGAACCTGGACCTGCCAGCCTATTACAGTTTCCACGCGATGAACCGGCTGTTGGGGAATGTGGACCTGAGGCCGGATGGCAACCATGGCTACTACCGGCACCCGGACGGGCGCTGGGCGCCGATCCCGTGGGACAACGACATGATGTTCGTGCCTCGCCACCATCAGCCCGGGCATATCGAGGCGATCGGCTGCCTGAACCATCCGGCCCTGGCGCTGGAATACCGCAACCGGGCGCGGGAGATTTTGGACCTGTTCGCGGCGGACGCGGGTGGCCGGGGCGGTCAGGCGGGGCAAATGCTGGAGGATCTGTCGGCGGCGCTGACGCCCCGGGGGTACCCCGTCGACTGGTCGCGGCTGGATGAGGCGGTCTGGAACCAGCACCCGCGGATGAACCAGAAGGGCTCGTACTTTGTGAACCCGGCGGAGGGCGGGCATTTCGGCGGGCCGTGGAAGCGGACGCTGGCCACCAACGACTTTGCCGGGTTCAAACGGTACTTATTGGAGTTCTGCACGGACTCCAGACCGGTGAAGAACTACGCGCCCAACGATGGGGACCAGCGCGGCTATGGCTGGGGCTACCTGGCCCATGAGGCCAAGGACGACGCGATCCCGGCGAGGCCCGTGGTGAGCCGGTCGGGTGACGGGGCCTACCGGTTCCGGGCGACGGGATTTGTGTCGCCGGCGAAGCAGCTTCCGGCGGCGCTGGAATGGCGTGTCGGCCGGGTGGGGCAACCGGGCTGGTACGAGCTGGCGGAACTCTGGCGCGGGGAATCGGGGATGGAGGATTCGATCACCATCCCTGAGGCGGTGTTTGCCAAGCCGGGGGAGTACCGGGTGCGGGCGCGCTGGCGCGACGGGACCGGGCGATGCGGGCATTGGAGCGAGGCGGTGGGGGTGAGGCGGTAGGGGGGGCAATCTGGACTGAAGTTGGTTGGAGGCGAATTGGAATACAAATGGCGGTTTGACGGACAGGGTAGGACCCTTGGGATCACTATCCTGTCTATGACCGAGAATTACCTTATGATTGTATGAGGTTAACAGGAGGAACTGCCGGGAAATGCAGGTCGATCTTATCGTGCAAACCATGGTGAAGCATGGGGTTGAATTCCTTCTCATTGGCGGAATGAACTTCATGTTGAGGCACGAGCCTGAATTGACTTTCGACATAGATTTTTGGATCGATGACACGCCAGAAAATCGCGCTGCCTGCGAAAAAGCCCTGGGCGAGTTGGGCGCCGAGTGGGGGCCCACCGAATCTGAATGGGGTCCGGTTGCCCCCAAGGTCGGCTGGCTTTCCACCCAAGGGGTTTTTTGCGTCACCAGCCCGTACGGGAGTATTGACATCTTCAGGTCTGTAACTGGCTTGGGAAGCTGGCAGGAATCGAAGAGGAACGCGGTCCCCATCACCACGGTTGGTGGAGCCTCCTGCTGGGGGATCAATGACAAGGACCTTCTGGCCTGCCAGACCGGACTTCCAACGCACTTGCGCAAGGTTAAACGGGTGGAATACTTGAAAAGACAACTGGGTGAGCGGGACCATGAGTAACGAAAGGATGGATGGGGTTCCCGAGGACCTTGCCAAAACTCTGGCTCGGGAAGAAACCAAGCGGAACAGGATGTGGGATCCGGTGGAGCGGACGAAGGTCCTGCTGGCCACCCTGGAATGGGCGGAAGCACAACTTCGCCCGGAGCAGCGTCGCAACACGATGGAATCGGCCTTGAGGCGGCAGGCATTGCTACTGGAGCAGATGAAAAAGGATGGCGTGATTGGCTGACGGGTTGGAGTGGGACTGATCCAAAGGGCTGATCCAGGGCCTGGATTTTGGGTGGGGGAATGGGACCGCTTTCGGATTAATCGCGAAATGGACCATTGCCGCCCCCGGAGTGTCGGCCTTTCTTCCTGAGGACTGCTGCCGCGAAGAGCAGGGCGGCCCGCAAATGCTCGGATTTCAGCGGCGGGTAATTGGAGAGAATTTCCTCCTGGCTGAGGCCGTTACCCAATTCAGTGAGAAGTAGCTCGACGGGGGTGCGTGTTCCCTGGAGGACTGGTTTCCCGCAGAGGATGTCGATCCTTTGCTCGATATGGTTTTTCCAATTCAAGTCGCCCTTGGATCGTTTACCGAGGGGTGTTTGGAAAGCGTTTTGCGCTGGATGGGTGATACCTTGGCGATCTGGTATTGCCTCACCGGATGCCGCGGGTGCTTTCCATGAGGGCCCGGACGTTGTCCTTGCAGAAGCCGAACTCGCCGCGCTCGATGAACTCGTAGATGACGCCGGTCAGCTCGGAGGGGCGGGTGAAGACCTGGGTGAGGCCCGGGCAGCGGAGCGGGGCGTCGGAGGTGAACTCGGCGTAGCCCTTCTCCATCCAGAGGCGCATGGTCTCCTCGACGCTTTGGACCTGGTAGGCGAGGTGGTGGATGCCGCCGACGCCGCCACGGGCAGCGACCCAGTCGCCGACGATGGAACCCGGCGAGCCGTCGCTGACGAAGACCTCCGGGGCCAGGTGGAAGGCGCTCGCCTCGAAGCCGGGCGGGGACAGCCCGATCCACGGGGTGTCGCGCAGGGCCTTCTCGGGGGGTTCGAGGGCGATGCATTGGGCGGTCTGGCTGTCGCCGAAATCGATGGTGAATTCCTGCTGGACCTTGTAGCCGAAAGCCTCGCGGAAAAAACGCGCGGTGCGGTTGCGGTCGGCGACGCGGTAGGCGATGTGGTCGAGCCGCATGGGGGTGCTCCGCGGTGGAATTGATTGTTTGGAACCGGACCAGGCCTGATCTGATTCAGCCGAGTGTATCCCAGTGCAGTTTGGAAGTGGGAAGGGTTGTCTGCCATTTGATGGGCAAACCGGCTTGCAAGCATGGCAGGGGCTTGGCTGCCTTTAAGGCCGGGTGGGCGGACTGGGAGAGGTTTATATATATTAAGATATTGTATAATATCTAGAATTTCCTGCAAGGGATAAGAAGCAGGCTTTTTTGTTGTTTTTGAAGAAACAAGCAAATGTAAGGTGGTAATTCTATTTGACAGAACTATTGATAGTGGAGCATCCTTAGAGGTAGTCCTTCATTCAAATGATCATTCAAGAGGTGCGACCATGAAGACATGGTATTCCTCCGTATTCCGCAACAAGGCCTTCACGCTGATCGAACTGCTGGTGGTGATCGCCATCATCGCCGTGCTGGTCGGCCTGCTGGTTCCTGCCGTGCAGAAGGTACGCGAGGCGGCCAACCGGATGTCTTGCAGCAACAACATCAAGAACATCTCGCTGGCGACTGTGAACTGTTCCGACAGGAACCAGGGGAAGATGCCCATCGGCATGGGTGGTTTCCCACAACGCCACCCGGATTACTGGGGTGGCAACCTGGCCAAGGGATCGGCCTATGGCAGCGTGTTAATGCACATCATGCCTGACATCGAGCAGGAGAATGTGTACAAGGCGTCTCTCACCCCGGCTGGCGGCCCGCGTGGTGGCGGCATTTACGACTGCTGGGACACGCTGATCCCCACCACCGCCATCAAGGTTTACAACTGCCCCTCTGATCCCAGCAGCACCGGCAACGGCAAGGCCGGGGCCGGGGATTGGGCCACTACGAGCTATGTCTACAACCACCAGGTTTTCCGGCACGACTGGGACAGCCAGAAGCCCCGCTACCCCCAGACCTTCACGGATGGAACCAGCAACACCATCATGTATGCCGAGCGGATGGCCCAGACTTCCGCGGACCCCTGGAGCCTGGACTGGGGTGGCAACACCTGGTGGGAATGGTCGCCCAAGTTCGCCGCCAGCGTGACCGGGCCCAAATCTAAATTCCTGGTGTTGCCCAGCATCAAGTACTGCGACACCACGTTGCTGCCCGATGAGGCCCAGGGGGGCAACAAGAAGGCCTGCCAGATGCTGGCGA
>JAFMJU010000249.1 GCA_017853285.1 Gemmataceae bacterium | reverse complement strand
TCGAGGACCACAGCGGGAACGACCCGCGTCTCCAGGGCCTCAAGGGCCAAACGGCTAAGCGCATTCTGCCTGGAGTGTGCTCGATTACGCATGACAGGCCTCCGGTTGCCGAATAAATAAAATGATATCTTCAGAAACTATTGGGCTGCTTGAACTTGCGAACAAAGATTAAATCAGCCTCATCCAAAAGACACCCACAACTTGTGTCACGATTTTGGAAAAGGCAAATTATTTTTTTGAACTTTTTGGACGCTGATTCGTCCCACCCGGGATTTTCAGCGAAATCAGCAAGAAAACTACCTAAATTACGACCCGAATTTGGGCTACGGGGCTTGCCCGGAACCTTGTTGGAGATCACTCAACCAAGGTGAGGGCCTCGCCGGCGTCCATTTGGGCTTCGGCGGCGGCGGCCAGGCTTTGCTCCACTGTCACGGGGGTTTGAACCGGCAGTAGCCTTAGTTTGCCAACCACCAACAGGCTGGCAAGTGTTGCGGCAACCGCCACATACCCCGCCCGCTCGTAGTGCAAAAAGGGTTGGCCGGGTTGAACCAGCACCAGAACACCCCCCAACGCGGTTCCCAAGCCTCCGGCGATATGTTGAAAGGAGGAATTGGCCGACATGAAGCCGCCCCGGCGGCTTGGTTCCACACAACCGGTGATCAGGGCCATCGCGGCCACCATCCGGCCGGTGTTGGTCAACATCAACAGGGATGTCGCCAAGGAGGCCCAAATGATGCCCACGGGCGGAAGGTGGGTGATAACCAGCACCATCAGGGCGGAAACCGGCAGCAGCACCCGGAACATCGTCAACTTGCCGAACCGATCGACCAAACGCCCTATGACGGGCGACCCGACCAGCGTGACCATGCCGCCCACGATGAAAATGATTGGTAATTGCCCCTCGGTAACACCGACATTGGCCACATAAAATGTACTGATAAACGGGATGACCATGAAGGCGCCGAACATCAGCAAACTCACCAAAAGGAAGGCCCACAGGTGGTTGGGATTGGACAGATTCTCCGCGATATTGCCCAGCGATCTCCGCCTGTCAGGCTGGAGATGGCCGCGTATGGGCGGCATCGCCCAGGTTGCCAGTCCCAGGAGTGGTAGGCTGAGCACCGCCAAAACCAGGAAAGGGACCTGCCAGCCGTAGCGATTGCCGATGGCGATCCCCAGCGGTACCCCCGCCACCGAGGCGACAGCAAATGCCGACATCAGGGCGCCTGTCGCCTGGCCCCTGCGGTTTTCGGGGAAGACATCCGCGACGATGGCCATCGCCTGGCCCCCGAGCAACCCGCCAAAGGCCCCTGCCAGGGTGCGCGCCGCCAGCAACAGCCAAAAACCGGGGGCAAGGCCGCACGCCAGCGTCCCCGCGATGAAGCCCACATACAGCACAAGGAAAGCGTATTTCCGGTCGAACCGGTCCAGAAACGGCGCTGCCAAAAGTCCCGCCAGCCCTGCCGCGAAGGTGTAGGAGGAAATGATCCAGCCAAAACGCTCCCCGTCGATCCCGAGAGAAGCCATGAGCTGGGGGCCGAGCGGCATGACGATCATGAAATCGATGATGCTGGTGAACTGCACCGCTACCAGAGTGACCAAGATAATGGTTTCGAGCCGGCGATCGCCAACCGGGGGTGAGGGTTCGGAAAGGATTTCGGGCTGGGTGGAAAGGTTCAAAGGGATTTCGCCGCATTGAGAGGCAGGTGGCCTAAATCTTTATCCTACAGGCCTGCCAGCGCTGGATTGGAGAAAGTAGATCAATAACGGAACCGGAAATCGACCCGATATTGCTGGTCGCCCCAGCTACCCTGCTCCGGGTTCAGGGAAAACTGGGCCGCGAAACCTGCGTCCAGTTTCTCGGTCATGAAGACCCTGATGCCGGGACCGAGCTGGTGATAGCTGTAGCCGGGAGAGGTGACAGGAGTGGAGGCCCAGGGATTGGTTTGGATGTTTTCGTAAGCGGCATACCCGCCAGCCTGGAAGAAATAACCGCTGTACTCCAGGTTCAAGAAAACCGGAACCTTTGGATTGGCCTGCCACACTTTTTGGTTCAGACTCATGCGAGTGATGAACATCGCGCCGGGGTAGAAAGGCATCAGACCACCGAAGGGTATCCACTCGGTGAAATTTGCCTGGAAAAAACAGTCTTCGGAAATTTTCAGACCAACCAGACCCCCAATTTCCATGGAAACCAAACCATTGCCCAGCCCCACCGTGGTCAGACCGACAGGCAGGTTGGTCACGGTTTTCCATCCGACCTGCAGCAGCTCGCTATCAAAAATGGTTGATTTGATGCCCGTCGTCATGTTGCCAAAACCAGAACCACCCCCGCCTGTGAGAAGTCCATGCTCGAAGTCTGTCATCAGGAAAGGCACGTCCAGGATGACACCCACATTGCCGGCTGCGATCTCGGTGTAAAGGGAAGCCTCATTGATGTTTACCGACGGATCCACCAGATAGTAGGGAGCCCGTGCCGCAGTCATGGGAGGTCCCAGACCAGGAGGGGCTATTTTATAACTATTCCGAGTGTAATTGGTCATGTGCTGGTAACTGGTCAAACGGATGCGCTGCTGGCTGACCGGACGGGCGCATTCGGTGAAAAAACCGATATCCATGATCGGCCGCCAACCGGGTTCGTAGCAGGGGTCGGGGCAGGCGAGGCACTCGTACACCCCGCACAGCATGCGCGCCAGGAAACCATCGTGCTCGCAACCGTAGCAGGTGTTGCGACCCTGACCGCACTCGCTACCGGGGCAACAGCCCACCGGGTCGTAGAGGCTGGCGCCGCTGGCACCCCGCGGCATGCCACCCAGGCCGCCACCCAGAGGGGCGGAACCGCAACTGGCGCAACCACTCACTGGAGTGACATGGCCGTCGATCATTTCAGCCAGTGGATGGGAGTTCCCAGTTGGGAGGTCCGGGATGATTTGGTTGGGGAGGGGAAGGTCGGCAGGGGGAGACCCGCCTTCCTGACAATGGACGGTGCTGACCCAACCAGAAAGTGCCAGAAGAGCGAGGAGAACAGCCCTCCCCGCCACGGCAATCAGGCTTCTGGTCGTCAGAAGATTCATGCACCCTGCCCTTAATAAAGGAGTGTCACATCCTTCTTTTCGGTTGGCAGAATGGGAAAAGTTTGCTGGTTTTTCCGAAAATGCTGTTCAAAAGCCAGGCTTTGGCTGTTTAGGCAATCCGGGTTACTGGGGAGAACAGCCGGATTCGGGCGTGGGAAAAATCCTCAATCTTTTCCCAATTTAACGCCGATTTATCTTCACGGGGTGGAAGAGGTCCACGGAGGATGCGGCGATGGCTCGGCAGATATTGGCTTATATCCCCATTTTTCTGGCCATGCTCACTGCCATGGCAATGCCTTCCACCTTGTTGGCACAGGACACCACCGCAGCCACAACCACAACGACTGCCAGCGGTTCCAGTATCCCCAACCTGTGGGGATTCGTGATGCCCAGCCAGCAGCAACTGATGGCGGTCAAGGCGGCTTGCGCCAAATGCAAGGAAAAGATTTGCAAATGTTGCGTGGGGCAGTTGCTCAGCAGCATGACCATGCCTCTGAGCATGATGTCCGGCGGTTGCATCAAGCCGTGCTGCCCCCCCGTATCGCAAGAGGATTTGAAGGCCCCGGCCGACAGCGCCGCGGGCGCCTGCGCCCGGATCACCAAGGACCAGGTGGAGATGGAGGAGCGGCGCAAGGCAGTCCGTTGCCTCGCCCGGGTGGATTGCAATTGGTATCCCGAGGCCGAGCTGGCGCTCATCAATTCCCTGCGGACCGACAAGGCGGAATGCGTGCGGCTGGAAGCTGCCAAGGTGCTTTCGATCGGCTGCTGTGGCACGAAGAAAGTGATCGATGCGCTGACGATCACGGTCAACGCCAGCAGCAAGGACGGCAATCCCCCCGAGAACTCGCCCCGAGTGCGCGAGATGGCCCTGGTGGCCCTGCAACACGCCCTGGAATGCTATGTCGAGCGAGAGGAGCCGCAGCGTCCTGAACCGCCTGGCGCCCTTCCCTTGCCAAAAACCCAACCGGAAAAGGCCCCTGAAAAACCCTCCCCCGCGGGCCGGGCGGACCTGCGTGAGAAGGCGGCGGGTATGGAAGATGGCTCCGGCGTGGTGACTGCTGCCCTGAAAACCTTGGGGCAGAATGCGCCGATAGCCCAACCAGCCAGCCACAACCCACCTGCAACCAAAGGAGGGGAAAACGCGGTCGCCAAGGAGATGCAACCGATGGGAACCCCACAGGCACCCGGATGGGGGAACCGGCAAGAATCCTCCGAAGCCGTTTTGTCCCGCGCGATGCTGACCATCCAGAAGCACCGTTCTCAGCCACTGGCTGAAAACCGAGCTCCGGGCCCGGCCCTGGGCAAAGGCAACCGCAGCCTAGTGGGTATTTTCCAATTCGCGGCACAAGGCCGCATTGGACAAACCGGCGGGGAGGCAGCCGCCCAGGGGGCGTCAGATTCGGGTCTGAAGGGGGCCAATCAGTAACGGATCGAAAACCGATCTGGCCCACGGCTGTATGGGCACGGTTTGTCGGCGGGAGATCATTCCAGCAGATTCAGGTTGGCAACCGCAGGAGGCCCGGCCTTGATCTCGACCTTGGCTGAGGCGCTCCGGCGGGATGAGGACTTTTTGACTTCAACCGTGTACTTGCCGGGTTTGAGTCCCTCGAACAGGTAGGCGCCCGATTGGTCTGTGACAGTCTTCTGCGCCTCCTTGCCCTTGTCATCCTTCAGCACCACGGGCAAGCCGCCCTGCGCGCGCCCGGCCTCGGTTACGCCGCCCCTCAGCCCCCCCACAGTGGGTGGTGGAACATCCGCTACAGCGATAGCCTGACTCCAGATTGTCTCAAGCCCGGAACCATTCAAGGCCTGGATGGTCAAGGTCACAGACCCTTTGGCATCGACAGGCACATCCAGCCGGACTTCCCGTGCATTGCCTGATGGGACCACCTCGACCACGGGAGGCGGAACCACCGGTGCGGCTGGGGGACTCCCGGCTGGAGGCGCGAGCGGCTTGGGTGGACCCAGATAAGCCTGGACCGAGCTGATCCCGGATTCCTCATCGGACACCATGAAACTGAACCGGCTGGTGGTTCCCGGTGCCAGTTTTTCCGGAAAGCCGAAGAACTGGCCGAAGCGGGGTGGTGTTGTGTCCACAATCAGCGGGGTTTCCCTGATGCCAAGGATGCCCCCATCCGGTCCAAGTAGCTCGAGGCGCACCATTTTGCGACCTGCTATTCCCTCGGAATCCCACTCCCGGTTCCACCGGCCCTCCTTGAGCGAGAAAAGCCAGGCCCCCTTGTCGCCGGGCTCCACGGTCACAACCGATTCAATGGGCCCTGGAAGAATCTCCACCTTTTCGGCGATCTTGAACTGATCACCGCCAAGGAGTTGAAGCCGCAGGGTTGAACCGGCAGGGGACTGGCTCGCCCAGGCCTCCACCCGTATCTTCGGAGTGTCGCTCGTACTGGCCATGGAACCTTGCGCATCCCTGGCAGGCAAGGCCATGGATGCTTTCAGTCCAAGGAAAGGGACCCTTTCCAGCTCGGCACCCTCGACCCGGTCGAACACCGCGAAATCAGCGCTGAACCGGTAAGTGAGGGGCACCCCGTCCACCGACAGGGTGAAGACGCCAGTACCCTCCCCGACCGCGGGAATCCCCTGGGCCTCGAGCACCAGGGTGTCGCCATTGGCCGGAACGGTGCCCCGCAAGTTGCCGCGAATTCCCTGAACCGAAGCCGGCCCTTCCACAGATAATTCCACGCGGCAGGGCGGACCCGCGAGTGGCGTCCGTTTCGCGCGCACCTCCACCCGCAGGTTGCTGGAGGGTGTGACCTGCCCGCGACCTGGGGAAACCGAAGCGGACAGGATCTCAACCAGCTCACCCGGATCAACGCGCAGCACCTTCAGGGAGCGGTTGACAACCGAGTCGCTGACTTTTGCCAGATCCCTGATCTCAAACAGCAACTCGCCAGGGGCGTTCATCCTGCGCGGTGCCACCGGCTGCGTTTTTTCGGGAGG
>JAFMJU010000248.1 GCA_017853285.1 Gemmataceae bacterium | reverse complement strand
TTTGGTGCCAGCGGGTTGGAGCCACCCTGTGTGTGGCCGAGGCGTCCCATGGCCCCGCACCAGGCGCTAGCCAAGGTGAGGGGAGCGTTGATCAGCAAACGGCGACGATCCGAGGGAGTTGCCACAAAATTCACCCGTGTCGATGGCCTAAGATTGCCATAACTCAAAGGCACGGTCAAATCCGCCGTTTAATGCCAGATAGATTGGGCGAAATGGCCGTGATAGATTAAGGCCAATCCCAGACTAATGCATTTCCACCGGGCCACTACCATGTCCACCGCGGTTCCTCCAGCCGAGGACACACCCAGCCCGATCCATCCTGCTCACCAAAAAACGCGAGTGGCATCCCTCGACCAGTTTCGCGGCTATACCGTTTTCGGGATGGCCTTTGTCAATTTTCTGGGAGGTTATGCGTTCCTTCCGGACCTATTCAAGCACAAGCACACTTTTTTCAGCTATGCCGACGCGATCATGCCGCAGTTTTTTTTCGCGGTCGGTTACGCCTTCAGGCTGGTGCTGCTGCGCGCGATGGAGCGCGAGGGTTATCCGGCGGCCCTTCGCAAGGGGCTGATGCGTTGTCTGGGCCTGATGCTGGTGGCCTTTGTGGTGCACGGTGTCAGTGGCGGCGTCGGTACTTTTGATGAACTGAAAAAATACGACTTTTGGTCTTTCCTGCATGCGGCTTTCAAGCGTGGATATTTCCAGACCTTGGCCCACATCGCGGTCACCAGCCTTTGGGTGTTGCCGGTCATCATGTTGGGCGGCCGGCCCCGGCTCATTTGGACAATCCTTTCCGCCCTGATCCACATAGCCATCTCTTTCGGCTTCAAGCATTTGGGCTGGTTGACCTGGTCGAACTATGACTGGACCCTAGCCGACCCCGTCGCGATCGACGGCGGCCCCCTGGGATTCCTCACCTGGACCATGCCCCTGATCGCCGGATCCTTCGCGTTTGATTGGTGCTCCAGGCCGCCCGGGGAAGGCAAACCGGTGGAGCGCCTGCTGGGCTGGGGTGCCGCCATCATGCTGCTGGCTTATGGATTGTCCTGCCTGAACCTTCGGTTTCCGCCCAACCAGGACTCCGGCCGGTGGTTGCTGGAGCCCCCCTTTGTGGCCCCCGCGGATCCCGCCACCAAAAACTACTGGACCATGAGCCAGCGCACGGGTGGGGTCACCTACCCGATGTGCGCCGCCGGATTCAGCATGGTGACGATGGCGGTTTTCGTGCTGTTGTGCGACCGGCTCAAATGGCGCTGGGGGGTGTTCGACACACTGGGCAGCAACGCCCTTTTAGCCTACATCCTGCTAGGGTTGTTGGAGGATGCCATACGCCCGTGGGTGCCCAAGGATTCGCCTGCCTGGTTCGCCCTCTCCGCCTGGGGCCTGGAACTGGGCATTTGCTGGGTGATACTGCGCAACCTGCAAAAAAACGGGGTCTACATCAAGGTTTGATTTCGGGCGGGATCAAAGCGCCCCCATCCCGAAGAAGACATTCTTCTTCAAAAACCAATAGAGCCATGAGCTTTCCGGGATTTCCCGCCCCGGCAGGTGTTGGCTGTGCCTGGGCGTGATGCCATCAAATTCAGCGAAGGCGTCGCGGGTGGAATAATCTTTGGCACCATGCCCCTGGATGTACTGGACCAGTTCCTGGGGGTTTTCCAGAATCACGCAGCCCTTGGTTCGAACCTTCACAAAATCCTTGAAGCCACGCAGGAATTTGCTCTCGCGAATTGTCTTGACCAAGTCGCCTTGATTGTCGCTGGTCAGGTCGGTCGCGAAACTCAAAGGCGGGCAGATCTCGATGCTCCCGCGCGGGCCGATATGGAAGCCCATTCCCATCGCCGCGGGGCAGAAGGCTTCACCCTCGGCGGTCCAGTAGCTGTCGATGATGATGATCGGGTGTTTGTGGCGCAGGGCGACCAGACGCCGGCGCGCCTCGACCAGGTCGTCGGTGCTGAGGCAATATTCCGGATGGGGGTCCTCGCCGACTGGCCGGTACACGTAATACCAGATGTACATGCAGCCCCGGCGGATCATGTCCTCGAGGTATTTGTCGCACAGGACCTCGTCGAGGTTTTCCTTGGTGATGGTGCAGGCGGTGCCAAACAGCACCCCGCGCTGTTTCAGGCGCTCCATACCTTTTAGCGCGGCATCATAAACGCCTTCGCCTCGCCGCTTGTCGTTGTTCAGGGCCGCCCCGTCGATGGAGATCAGCGGTGTGATGTTGCCTGCCTCGGCAACACGGTCGGCGTTGCGCTCGGTGAACAGCATGCCGTTGGTGATGGTCTGGAAATAGCAATCCTTGTGGCGGTTGAAGATGTCCCAGATGCCCTTGTACATGTAGGGCTCGCCGCCCAGGAGCGTGTAGTAGTAGGCGCTCATACGCTTGCCGGAGCGGATGATGTTGTCGAGATCCTGCGCCGGGAGGTGGTAGGCCTCGCCCTCCTTTTCCACCCAGCATCCCTGGCAGCGCAGGTTGCAGGTGTTGGTGAGCGCTATGAACATGAACGGGGGATAAAGGTCCTTCTTCCTCAGCCGGCTCCGGTAGGCGTTGACCGCGAGCATCCCCTTGAACACCCACAGGTGGGCGGCCTTGGCCGCGATTCGGGGTTTGAGTTCCGTTGCGGTGCGGTAGGCGAGTTTGGCGAGCATGGGTGGCTTCCGTGAAAGGTCAAATGTCCAGTTTGTCGATGGCGTCCACCAAGTCGTCCAGCTCATCCCTGGCAGCAGGCGCCTTGTCGGTTTGGCGCTTGGGGATACCGGCGGCCAAACCGACAGCCTCCCGGCCGTCCTTCACCAGTTCACGGTCCCGTTCCTGGGCAGCCAGGGCGATGGCATCGCCACCACCGCCCACACCGCCTCCAAACAGCTTGGACAAGTCGATCTTCAGCCCGCCGATGGCACCCACCGGCGCCCCGGCGATGGCGGCGGTCTTGTACTCGGGGAACATGATCGCCTGGTGTGGGCAGACCCGGCTGCACGCGGGGCAGCCCTTCTTGCAACTGTCCTGGTTCTCCACGGTGATACGGCCGTCGCCATCAGCCCCGTAGACCCCGAACAGGCAGAAATCCAGGCATTCCAGGCAGTTGGTGCAACGGCTGTAGTCGATCACCGGGTACCACCGGCGGCCGGGTGGTGCCTGCAGCAGCTCTTCCGCGCTGAATGACTTGATGGGGCCATTCCCGTTGGTCCCGTTGCCGGGCAAGCCCAATTCCATCAGCACCGGAGCCTTGCCGGCCGCTTGTTGGGCCTGTCTCGACTGCCGGCGCGCCCGGGTTTCCGCAAGAATCCGGCGGATTTCCTCAACATACGGTTCGTGCTTGTCCTTGTGCCGCAGGTCCAGGCAGGTGATGACCCGGTCGGGGATGGCACCCGAGGGGCCGATTGCGGGAGGCCGTTCGGCCAATTCGGACTTCCCTTCCTCGGTGAGATCCTCGTCATCCTCGGCCTTGGGGTGCATGGGGCTGGTCCCTTCCTGGCCTTTCACGCCGATGCGGTCGAGCAGCCAGAATGCTGCGCGGGGATACAGCCAGCCCAGGACCACCACATCGCCGGTGACCCCCTCCAAATACAGCCGCCCGGTGTGACCGGGTTGCAAGTCCACCAAATGGGGGACGATCGAGAGGTCGATGCCAGGCTCCATCAACAGCGCGGCGGCCAAGCTCTCCTCCAGGCCGCGTTTGACCGGATGTTTCCCTTGGGCCTGGGAAATAACGACCGTGAGTTTCCCGCTCATCCGTTGTCATCTCCTTGCGTATCAGCCTCGTCCGAGATGCTGTTGATGCCACCCTTCAGCACCCTCTGGGTGTGCTCCCAATTGTCCTCGAGGTGCTTTCTGTAGGCGGTCGCATCAATGAGGTGGTTGGGGGCCTCGGCGCAATCGATCTCGTAAAGCCATCCGGTGCCGTAACCGTCGGTGTTGATGGCGGAGGGGTCTTCCAGAAGGGTCTCGTTGATCCGCAGCAAGATTCCGGTGGCCGGGCAGTACAGATCACTCTCGGCCTTGGAAGTCTCGATGTGGCCGATCTCCTCGAGATGCCGCACATTCAACCCGGGCGCGAACGACCAGTCCAGGAAATAGACATCCTTCATCAGCGCGATGGCGTAACTGGTGAAGCCGAACCGCCAGACACCCGGTGCCATTTCAATTCCAGAACCATCCGCCCGGGCAGCCCACAGGTGATTGGTCGCGGCGTACAGCAGATTTCCGGGCAGGTGTGCCCGGTGCTTGCCGATCGCGAATACCTGATCCTCGGGCATTTTTACTCAGGTGTACCGTTTGTATTGCTGGAATTCGGGTTCGAAGAAGGGCGGCAGCAAACGGTCGATTTGCAGCAGGCCGGGCCTGGTGAGTTTCAAACCGCCATCCACACGGTTGGCGAAACCCTTTTGGCACAAGTCGTCCACCTGATCCTTGAATACGACCAGCGGATCCTTCCCGTGGCGGGCGATGAACTCGGCGGAATTCCATCCGCCCGTCTTGATCAGCAGGATTGCCTCCCGGACAAAGCGTTGGTGGTCGGTCAGGGGCAGCGCCCGGGAAATGGGCAACTCACCCTTGTCGAGGGCGCCCAACCAATTTTCCCAAGTGTCAAGATTTTGCACATGCACGCCACGGACATGGCCAAAGCTTGCCACCCCGGTGCCGAACATGTCAGCACCCCGCCACAGGCTGTCGCGGTAGACGAACTTCGTGGAGTCGGGGTTTTTCACCACGGTGTAGGCGCTGGAAATAGAGTAGCCAGCCTCCTGCATCCGTGTGAAGGCGTGATCGACCCAGGCGCGCTTGGTGGGCCAGTCGGCCACGCTGCCTGTGACAACGGTACCCGGGGCCTCATCCACCATTTTCAGCTCCTTGCTGAAGACGGTGTTGAAAGGAAGTTCCATCTGGTAGATGGTCACGCAGTCGGGTGCCATCTCGATGGTTTTTTCGACGACTTGCCGCCAGTTTTCCCAGGTTTCCCCCACCATGCCGCTGATGAGATCGATGTTGACCTGCGGGAAGCCCAGTTCGCGAGCCCATCCATAGGCCCGGTAAATCTCCTCGGTGAGGTGGGCCCTGCCGTTGGTCTGCAGGATGGAATCGGTGAGGTTTTCCACCCCCAGGCTGAGGCGGGTGACGCCGGCCTGGCGGAGCATCTCCAATTTCTGACGCTGCAGGGTGCCGGGTTCGCATTCGAAGGTGATTTCGGCGGCCGCGCCCCAATTCACCAAGCGCTTGACCCGGGCGAACAGCCGCTCGAGTTGGGCGGCGCTCAGGTAGCTAGGCGTGCCGCCGCCGAAATAGATGTATTGCACCTCGCGGTCGCGCGCCAGCGGGGAGCGCATCCACAATTCCACTTCCCGCTCCAGGGCCTGGACATAAGTTTCGATGTCATCGGCCTTTTTGTCAGTGTAGACGCGGAAGTAACAAAACTTGCAGCGTTTGCGGCAGAAAGGGATGTGGAGGTAGAGGCCCAGCGGGGTGTCGGGTTTGGGAGCCTGGTTCAGCGCCTCCAGGGCGGCGGCCTTGTTTTCCGGCTTCCAGAAGGAGAATGGGGGGTAGTTGGAGACGAAATAGTTCCCAAGGCCTGTCCGTTCCTGACGCTCCGCGCTGTCAGCCGTGGGGGATGCGGACATGGAAGGACGGCTCCAACTTGGGTGGGCTGTCTGGAAATGCCTGTTTAATGGGACAGATTAGTCCGACTTTGGCGAGCATTCAGACTATCTAATCCTACCCCACCGCCAAGCGTTCACAAGGGCGGGGGCTTGCGGGTGTGAGGGGCTTTTAAGCGCGGTTCAGTGGGTAATTGGCCCGAGGCCATCTTTTTGAGTTGCTCCACCAGCTTGTCCTGGAAAACCGGCGTAGGATCGCCTTTTTCCGATTTTGGTTCCAGGGCTTGCAACTCCTGACGGAGCTGGTCCATTTCCGCCGGGCTTAGGTCGGATCGGGTATCTTTCGCTGCCTTATCCGCCCGGGCGGCGGGATTGCTGGGAACCAGTCCTTTTTCCCAAGTTTCGAACCATTCTGCGACATCGACGGGGCAGGCGCGCCTGCGCTTGGCAGCCTCGCGGATGCG
>JAFMJU010000247.1 GCA_017853285.1 Gemmataceae bacterium | reverse complement strand
TGAATTCCACCAGCAGGGCCAGCTCGCCCTCCCTGGGCAATCGACCGTGGACCAATTCGATCGCATGGGCCGCCTGGGCCACCAGGGATGGTCCCGCCGGCCCCGCGAAATCGGCGGCCGAATCTAGCCGGGCCAGCACCCTGCCATCCTCCGATTTGATAGTCCCGGTGAGCGTCCATTCAAACCCGTCGCTGGTTTCGGTTTCCAGGCAATCCACCACGCAATCGACCACATTCCCCTTCCAGACGGGGCCGGTCCAGCGGGTGACGGTCGCGCCGTTTTTGGCCCGCCAGGTTCCCGACACCGTTTGCCGGCCCCGGCATCCCGGCGCGATCACCCGGGCGCGCACCCCGTCTCCATTCGCTGAACCGTGTTTCAGCGTGCCGGTTAGTTCCAGCGTGCCGTTGGCTGGCACCACCAGTCGGCGCACCGCGGCGTGCGTCATGTTTCCCGGGTGCCCCCCGGAGGCGTTCAGCAGCACCCACCCGATGGATGGATCGGGCAACACCGGCCCACCCTGCCACTGGCCGCCCGTCCAATGAGCCAACGGCTTGAAGCGTTCCACCAATCCCCCCTGTGTCAAAGGAGACCATCCATAAATCCACGGGGAGGCCGGCAGCACCGCTGCTGCCTCAAACGGTTTGGCCGCCAAAAGCGCCTCCCGGTTGGCGGACACCTCGGCGCGCACGCGCTTGGCTAACTGGATGGATTGCGCCCGCATGAAATCGCCGTTCATCAGGACCAGCGCCTGGGTCGGCGCGTTGGAACTGATCCGCCGGTCGCAGTTGGGCGAAAGCACCGGGGCATCAAACGAGGCGAGCAGGGTTTCCGGCCGGCTGCGCCTCACCTGCAGGTAAAGGCTCCGGCGGTGGGAGGTGGCGTTGACCAGGCCCGCCGGATCCTCGACGGTGACCACCGGCGGCCCAAACAGGGTTGGGTCCAGCGACCCACTGGTGGCCAGAACCCGGTCGCGGATCGCCTCGGCCTCCAGACGGTGGATCGGGAACCGCGAGTAGAGGGCGTTGGCCGGATCCTTTTTCAAAGCATCGGCCGGAGCGGACGAGGCCTGTCGGTACACCGTGGAATGGAGAATGAGCCGGTGCATGGCCTTTTGGGACCAGCCTTTCCCGGCCAACTCGAGGGCCAAGTGATCGAGCAGCGCCGGGTGGGTGGGTGCCCGGCCCAATTGGCCGAAATCGGCGGGGCTCTCCACGATACCCCTCCCGAAATGATGCAGCCACAAACGGTTGGCAAGCACCCTGCCAACCAGCGGGTGCCGTCCAGAAAACAGTGCCTTCACCCACGCCGCGCGGTAGCCGGTGGTGCCCGCCTGTGTCCTTTCCGGGATGAGATCGGCCCGGGCCCCGGCGGGTTGGACAATGGATAGGTCCGCGGGGGCCAAAGGCTTGCCCATGGGCTGGCGTGGATCTCCGCGATGATGCAGCCGGGTTTCCACCTTCACGCCCGGTTCCTCCACCAGGCACGCGACAAAATCCTCCACAGGCTTTTTGGCCCGCACAGTGGCCAGCTCGTTGTCGATCACCTTCAGTTCATCCACGGCCTTCTGGTTGAACTGGTACAAGACGCCTGCGCTGATCTTCAGCTTGGGGTTGGATTCCACCAGCTTCTTCTGGTCGGCGGTCCGCTTTTCCGCCGGCGCCTTGAAGGCCTCGCGCAGGGGTTGGCG
This sequence comes from Gemmataceae bacterium, assembly GCA_017853285.1. Lineage (GTDB taxonomy): Bacteria > Planctomycetota > Planctomycetia > Gemmatales > Gemmataceae > UBA6894. The sequence continues at coordinate 4,380 of JAFMJU010000247.1, read as the reverse complement.
CTCCTTTTCAGGGAATTTGTTGATCTCGTCCTCAAAGACCTTGTCGATCCATTCTTTCGTTTTTTTGTCGCGCCTGGCAACCAGTTCCCGCTCCTGGGCCTCCACCCTGGAACGCTCCTGCCGCTGGGCCTCGGTCATCAGCGACACCACCCGCGCGCCCGGGGCCTTCCAGGCCGTCGGGTTCCACGCTGGGGCGAACAGGGCACGCAGCCGGAAGTAGTCGGCATGGGGGATGGGATCGTATTTGTGGTCATGGCACTGGGCGCAGGCCACCGTGAGGCCCAGCAGACTGGAACTGACGATTTTCAGGCTGTCGGCCATCACCTGGTCCGCCACGATCACCTGCTCCCCGCCGGCGGCCGTCGCATCCGGCCCCAGGCGCAGCAGCAGGGTGGCGGCCAATAGTTCGGCCTGCTCGGGGGTGGGATCCTTCAGCGGCCGGGGCAGCAGTTCATCACCCGCCAGCATCTCCAGGAACATCCGGTCCAGCGGCTTGTCCTTCTCGATCGAGCGGATGACGTAGTCGCGGAATTTGTAGCTGTGGGGGCGCGGGGTGTCGTTGGTGCCATCCCCATCGGAATCGGCATAGCCGAAAACATCCAGCCAATGCCGGGCCCATCGCTCCCCGTACGACGGTGAAGCCAGATAACCCTCCACCATTTTCCCATAGGCGTCAGGCGATGTGTCCGCAAGGAACGCCTTGATTTCCGCCTGGGTTGGTGGCAAACCAGTCAGGTCCAGCGCCACCCGACGGATGAGTGTGCGCCGGTCGGCATCGGGGGCAAAGCCCAGCCCCTTGGCTCGCAACGAATCCAGCACCAGCGCGTCGATGGGGGAGCGGGCCCGGTCAGCCGATGTCGCTGCCGGAATGTTCGGGGCCTTTAGCGGCTGGTATGCCCACCAGGCCCGGTCCTCGGGGGTGATGGCGATTCCCGGATCGATCGTTTCCGGCTCGGGGCGCAGGGTTTGTGCCCCTTCTGAAATCCAACGCTCGATCAGGGCCACTTGCTCGGCAGGGACTTTCTTCTCCCCGGGCGGCATCTCGCCCGCCTTCATCCGCTCCACCAGCAGGCTCCCGCCAGCCTTGGCTTTGATCAGCGCCGGCCCCCCCTTGCCTCCCTTTTCAATCAGGCGCACCTGGCGCAGGTCCAGTTTGCCCTGGAGCTTTTCCTCACCACCGTGGCAATCGAGGCAATACACCCGCAATATGGGGCGGATATGGGTCTCGAATTTCAGGGGCCCTGACCCGGCAGCGGGCTGGGCGGCCGCTTGGCCCAACCCAAGGGAAACCCACAACAACGCACCCGAAACAACAATTCCATGCATGAGGCTGGAAACCTCGGGAGGGTGGGGACCAACCCCTGGAAACCACTTTGGAAAATGCAAAGGCGACGGACGCGTCGCAAAAGGCGGGATCACTGGAGCAAGTTTCTTGATTATTGCCCCTTTTTCTCAGGGCCACAACCGGGAAGGAACCAATTCCATTTTTAATATTATAATGTTTATCAACTTGGTGTTGTATGAGTGCCATCCACAGTTTTACGATGGGAACCAGATCAGAACAGCCGGTACCATGGGCCCATGTTCCAACGCTTGCTCCTGATTTTGGTGGGACTCTATGCGACCGGCGCCACCGGTTGGGTGCTTTGGTCGGCCCGTGTGCGCGACCAAGGCAACGCCGTCAGCTTGCTCAACGCGGCATGCGACCCCACCCGCGAGCTGTGGCGGGATATCAATACCCGCTTCACCGAACACATGCGGCGGGAGCGGGGCGAGGCGGTCACCATCCGCCAATCACACGGCGGTTCCTCCAGCCAGGCCCAGGCCGTGGTGGATGGACTCGATGCCGATGTGGCCACCCTGGCCCTGTGGGGCGACACCAACGCCATCCACAAGGCGGGTTTGATCGAGGACGAATGGGAAACCCACCTGCCCAACCGCTCGCTGCCGTTTGTCTCGACAATCGTGTTCGTGGTGCGCAAGGGAAACCCGAAGGGCATCCGGGACTGGCCGGACCTCGCCCGGCCGGATGTGAAGGTCATCACCCCCAATCCCAAAACCAGCGGCAACGGCAAATGGGCCCTTCTGGCGGCCTATGGTTCGGTGCGTTTGCGCGGGGGTGACGAGGCCGAGGCGGAACAGTATCTGGAAAAGCTGTTCGCTGCGGTGCCCGTGCTGGACACTTCGGCCCGTGCCGCCACCATGACCTTCTCGCAGAAAAAAATCGGCGATGTGCACCTCACCTGGGAAAACGAGGCCTACCTGGAGGTGGCGGAGGCCAACGGGGGCCTCGAAATCGTGCGCCCACCCATCAGCGTGCTGGCCGAGCCGCATGTGGCGGTGATCACCGCCAACGCCCGCAGGAAAGGCACCTTTGCCGCCGCGGAGGCCTACATGCGCTTCACCTACTCGCCCGAGGCGCAAGACCTGATCGCCAAGCACCACTATCGCCCCACCAACCCCGAGGCATGGGAAAGGCACAAGGATGAGTTCGGGGCCCTGGAGATGTTCCCGGTGGAAAAGCTGACGCCCGGCAAAACCACGCCAACGGAAGTTTGGGCCGAGTTGAACCGCAGGTTTTTCTCCGAGGGAGCCCTGTTCGACACCATTTTCACCCGGCTGCACGGCGGGGGAAAAACCCGATGAGAACCATCACGCGTCGGGTGTTGCCCGGTTTTGGCCTCAGTCTCGGCTACACGGTCACCTACCTCAGCCTGCTGGTGCTCATCCCACTGGCGGCGTGCATCCTGCGGGCCACCAACCTCACGCTGGAGGAATTCGTCGGCGCCGCATGGTCCCCCCGGGCCCGGGCTGCCTACTGGCTCACCTTCGAGTGCGCCTTCTGGGCGGCCGTCATCAATCTGGTGCTGGGCATGGTGGTCGCGTGGACACTGGTCCGGTACCGATTCCCGCTGAAAACCCTGTTCGACGCCCTGGTGGATGTGCCCCTGGCCCTGCCCACGGCGGTGACCGGACTGGTGTACGCCAACCTGTATGTGAAGGACGGCTGGCTGGGCCAGTTCCTCAGTCCGCTGGGGCTGGAGGTGGCCTACACCCGGCTGGGTATCGTGCTGGTGCTCGTCTTCACCGGCTTCCCGTTCGTGGTGCGCAGCGTGCAGCCGGTGCTGGCCGAACTCGACGCCGACGAGGAGGAAGCCTCGGCGGTGATGGGGGCCAGCCGGTGGGTGACCTTCCGGCATGTCATCTTCCCGCACCTGCTTCCGCCCCTGCTGTCGGGTTTCACCCTCGCGTTCGCGCGCGGCGTGGGCGAGTACGGCAGCGTGGTGTTCATCTCCAGCAACATCCCGTTCAAGACCGAGATCGCGGCGGTGCTGATCCGCTCGCGGCTCGAGGAGTTCGCCTACCGCGAGGCGGCGGCGGTGGCGGTGGTCATGCTGGGTTTCTCCTTTGTGCTGCTGACAATGATCAGCATGGTGGAGCGGTGGAGCCAGCCCCATGTCAAATGAGACCGGCCCGGCGCCAACCACCACGGCCACCATGGAATCGTTCCAACCCCGCTCGCAGGCCCGGGAAGATCCGGCCTGGGTGCGCTGGCTGCTGGTGGGGACCACCTACCTGGTGATCGGCGTGCTGGTGGCGGTGCCGCTGGTCCATGTGTTTCAGCAGGCCTTTTCGGCCGGAATCGCCGGGTATTTCCGCAACCTGTGCGACCGCGACACCCTGCACGCGATCTTCCTGACGCTGATGGTCTCCCCGGTCGCGGTGGCCATGAATGTGGTGTTCGGCCTGGCGGCCGCCTGGGCCATCGCGCGGTTCCAGTTCCCGGGCCGCACCGTGCTGATCAGCCTGATCGACCTGCCGATGTCGATCTCGCCGGTGGTCGCCGGCCTGGTGTTCATGCTGGTTCTGGGCTTGCAGTCACCCGTGGGCCAGTGGCTGCGCGACCACGGCTGGCAGATCATCTTCGCGCCGCCCGGTCTGGTGCTGGCCACCGCGTTCATCACCTTCCCCCTGGTGGCGCGCGAACTGCTGCCGCTCTTGGAGGCCGAGGGGGTGGACGAGGAAATGGCCGCCCTCAGCCTGGGCGCCAGCGGTTGGCAGATGTTCTGGCGGGTGACCCTGCCCAACCTGCGCTGGGGCCTGCTCTATGGCATCATCCTGTGCAACGCCCGCGCCATGGGCGAATTCGGCGCGGTCCATGTGGTCTCTGGCCGCATCTCCGGCCAGACCGACACGCTGCCCCTGCGGGTGGAGAAACTGTTCCAGGAATACGACAACCCCGGCGCCTTCGCCGCCGCCAGCGTGCTCACCCTGGTGGCCATCCTCACCCTCATCGGCAAGTCGGTCTTGGAACGGAAGGTGCACAAGGGCTGACACAGCCTTGGCTTATTTCCCCTTCCCCGACTCCACAAATTCCTT
>JAFMJU010000005.1 GCA_017853285.1 Gemmataceae bacterium | reverse complement strand
CCTAGGACATGCGAGTTAACAGCTCGCCGCTCTACCAACTGAGCTATCGGGGAATCAACCGGGTTACCCCTGTTGAACTAGCTTTTTAGCGCAAGATTCCGCCCAAGGCAAGACAAGTTGCCTTGGGCTTCCTTTTTGAAATGATGCCATAAAGTGCTGGTGTAGAAGAATTTGCGACTTGCCTTGGTCGCCCCTTTCTCGCCGGAAGCTGGCTGGGAGGTGTGCCCATCGGCATTTTTTCGGGGCAAAAGCCCCAAGGGATCAGGGTTGCTGCCCGCGCAATCCTTCCAGGGTTTCTGGGGGTAGGGGAAACGCCGTGCCATGTCGCGCGCCCTTGGGAAACGAGACCTGATCGGAAATGTCCTTCCAACTGATGCCGTCCAGGCTTTCCGCCGCCCCGTAATGCCCCTTGGTGTAGCAGTCGAAGTACACCCGCCACACCCTGCCGACGCGCAGCACCGTCGGCCCTTCCACCCAATCCCGTTCCACGATGGGGCGACCCGTCACCTTCCAGGGTTTTAGTAGGCTCTCGCTGGTCGTCAGGTGCAACCGCTTGTGGCCGGGTCGCTCGTCCTTGTAGATCAGGCCCAGCCCCTTCGGGGTTTCGAACAGCGTCCCGTCGATCGTGTTGTGCCCGGGATTGAATGGGATAACAGGGTCGGTGAATGTCTTGAAATCTTTCGTCGTCACCAGGTACTGCCGGTGGTTGTGGTCCCCGCCCTGGTCGGTCTCGGGGAATTTTCCCGGGATGGTGGTGGCGTAAAGCACCACGAATTGTTTGCTGGCCCGGTCATAAAACAGGTCCGGGGCCCAGGTGTTCCTGGCCCCTGTCACCGCCTCGTTTACCGGAATGTATTTCTGCTCGGTCCAATGGAGGAGGTCCTTGGACGAGGCATGCCCGAATCCACGGTCCCACCATCCTGTGGTCCACACCATGTGGAACACCCCGTCCGGCCCGCGCGCGATCGATGGGTCCCGCATCAGCTTGCCGCCAACCGCCGGGGCAAGGAACGATTTGCCCCCTTTCAGCGGTTGCCATTTCAGCCCGTCGTCGCTCCAGGCCAGATGCAGGCCATCTTCCCCATTACCCAAAAAATAGCTGAAGGCAAAGGGGCCCTTGCCGTCGGCAGGCTGCCCAGCCTCGCCGGGCGTTTGGGCCAAGCCGCACAGAAGCAGCAGGGCGAACATGGTGCCTCCTGGGGTGATTCGGGGTTCAGCCTGCTCTTCAGCGCTGGCTGGCCTTTCGGGGCGGAGGCATCAGGCGCGTCTGGCTGCTGGTCACATCCTGCTTCAGCAGTTCCACGCCTTTTTCAAGCTGCCGATCCACCCCGCGCGATGCGTCCTGCGGTTCAGGCCAGACGATCACATCCGGCTCGGCCCCGTTCAGTTCCAGGTCCTCCCCGGTGGTGGTCAGATACCAGCCACGGAACGGAAGGCGCAGGAAGCCCACATCCATGATCGTCGTCCCGCCGGTGCTGATCACCCCGCCGGCCGTTGTCACACCAACCAGGCGCCCCCGTTTCAGGGTCTTGATGGCGTGGCTGAAGATCTCCGCGTTCGAGAACGAGTTCTGGTTGCACAGCACCACGATCGGCTTGTTCCAGGTCGCGAAAATCTTCCGGTCGTGCGGATAACCCGGGGTGGTCCCGCCGCGGGGAATCGTCACCGCGTGCTCCGGTTGGGTCAGAGCCGTCAGCAACAGGTCGGCGGTGCTGCCGCCGCCGTTCTCCCGCACATCGATGATCAACCCCTGCTTGCCGGCGCCCGCGTCATAAAGCGCCTCTTCGAATTTCTCGAAGCTCGCCTGATCCATCGCCTGGATATGCAGGTAGCCCAGCGCGCCGCCTGAGAGTTGGTCTACCTTCGCCCGGTTTGCCGCGATCCACATCGGGTAAAGCAGCGTACGCACCTGGCTGTGGCTCGTCGGCCGCACCGACACGGTCCGGTCCTTGCCCTCGGCGTCACGGATGCCAAGGACCAGGTTGGTGTTGGGGCCAACGGTCAGCAACTCCGCCGGATCAATCCCTGGGGTGACCGCCTTGCCGTTCACACTGGTCACCACCTCGCCCGCCTTCAGCCCATGCCTTTTGTGGGCCGCTGGCGTGTCCTGCACCACCGAGCGGATCTTCCAGCCCGGCCCGGCGAATTTCTCGTCAAACAGCAGGCCGGGGTGAACCGTGGTCAGCGACCATTTGCCTGTGGGGGCCTCGTTGGCAGCCGGTGCGGGGGTACCGCGCCGCATGGGGTTGGTCCCCCCGTTGGCAGTGAAAGCCAGGTGCGACCCGTTCAACTCACCCAGCATCATGTTCACCGTGGTGGCCAACGATTCCAGGTCGGGGCAGGCGAAGGCCATCGGCAGGTACTTCTCCTTCACCTGCTTCCAGTCACGGTTGTTCAGGCGCTCGTCGTACCAGTTGTCCCGCATGGTCCGCCAGCACAGGTCGAACACTGCCGCGTGCTTCGCCGGCAGGTTGACCTCCTGCAACGCGCTGAACCGATACTGCGTGCCGGAACTGTCGCCGGTTGAGGGGGGCGCGGTGGCGGTGGCCGGTGGCGGCCCGCCCCGCCCCGGTCGCGACATCACCGAGGCGGCAGGGCTGGGTGGCGCGGCCCCGCTGGCCGAGGGGGTGAAACTCGCCGGCACACCCGAAGCCAGCCACACCACGCTATTGTTCTTCAGCCAGCGCGGGTTCGAGCCGGTCCCGGAGTTCAGCGACTTGGGAGTGAGGCTGTCCGGGAACTCCACATAGTGGGTGCCACGCGTCCCGTTCACCGTGCCGCTGAATCCCAGTTTTTTGCCGTCGGGAGACCAGAACAGGTTCGATTCCGCCGAATCGGCGATCTTGATGGTCCGCAACCGTTCGTTCATGCGGTCGAAATCGATCACCACCGCCGGGGTGGTGGGCTTGGCTGCGGGGGTGGTTCCCTCCGCGGGCTTCGTCGCCTCGCCTTCGGGCTTGGCCGCCCCGGCCGCGCCCGAGGGGCGGGACGGTGTCGCCGTCCTGCGCGATTTCATTTTTTCCAGGGCTTTCTCCAACGCGCGGTCCCGGCTGTCCCGTTCATCGTCCGCCTTGTTCAGGTACAGGTAGTGAATGTCCACTTCCTCGCCGGATCGCCTGCCGGTGAAGGCCAGAATCTTGCCATCCGGGCTCCAGACCGGTTCCCCCTCGTTGTCAGGGTGACGGCTCACATTGAAGGCGGCGCGTGATCCGTCCAGCGGCAAAATGTAAATGTCGCTGTTGAAATCCGAATCCTGCCGCGAGAAGGCGATCCACTTGCCATCGGGTGACCAGTCGAAATCCGGGGCCGAATAGCCCGGCGAAAGCACCCGGCCGTTCTTGCCATCCGCGTCGATCACCGCCAGGTCGCCGCGTCCCAGCACCAGGCCCAGCTTGCTTCCGTCCGGGCTGAACTGCAGCGATCCCTTCTGGTTGCCGTCGGTGGTGATCGGCTGCAGGTTGAAGGTGTCGTTCTGCCACCAGAACTTGCCCGCGTCCCCCCGGGTGGCCTTGATGATTTCCGTTTTGCCGCCCGCGTCCGACACGAAGCACAGGCTGTTATTGTCCGGCGAGAAGACGACAGACCGCTCCTCCTCCGGCGTGCGCGTCACCTGCTTGGGCTCCTTCAGCTCGGTGTCCATCACCCACACATCCCCGCCCGCGATGAAGGCTATCTCCAACCCGTCCGAGGTGAAGGCCGCCGCGGTGGCCGAGCTGAGCGTGCGCCGTTCCAGCTTCTCGCGCTGGCGGTCGGCGCTGGTCACGATGTTGATCTTTTCCGCGGGCTTGCCGCTGGCCGGCCGCAGCACATGCAGGTCGAACAGGTGGCGGAACACCAGCGTCGAACCGTCGGCCGAGAGCCGGGGCTGCACCACGGAATCGTCGGTGAAGTGCGTCAGTTGCCGGCCGTTGCCGGTGGTCAGGTCATGCTCCCACAGGTTGAACGAGCCCGATTGGCCGCCCACATAGTAAAAGCCTTTCCCGTCCGGTTTCCAAAGGGGCGCCTGCGATCCACGCTCGCCGGCATGGGGCACCGCGCGGCCTTGCGCCAGGGGCGGATTCTGCAGCAGCCGGGTGAAGCTGTCCTTCGCCCGGTCATAGCTCCACAGTTGCCAGGCCTGGCTGCCGTAATAACCCTTACGCCACCACTGGGTGCCTTCCCGTACAAACAGCACGGTGTTGCCATCCGGGCTCAGGCTTCCATCCTTGCCGGCGGCGTCGAACAACAGCTCGTCCCGCTTCCGTGTGTTCGGGTCCACCAGCACCATCCGGTCCGGGTTGCGGGTCCAGTCGTGGTCACGGATCACCTGCGCCAGCAGTTTCTTCCCGTCCGCGGTCCAGCCAAGCAGCCGGTAACCCCCGGTGTGGAATGTCACCTGCTTTGTTGCTCCCCCTGCCAAAGGCATCAGGAATATCTGCGGGGATCCTTCCCGGTCGCTCACAAAGGCCACCGTGCGCCCGTCCGGCGAAACGCTCGGCTGGTCATCCTTGGCCGGGTGGCTCGTCAGGGCCGTGGCGCTGCCCCCCGTGGTTGGCGCCAGCCAGATATCCCCGTTCCACCCGAATACCACCTGCTTGCCATCCGGGGTCGGGCAGGGGTGGTTCACCAGTCGCATGGTTTCCTGGGAGCGGGCGTGGCCAAACGCCACACCGACAACGGCTGCCAAAGACCAGACACAGGGCATGAATCGCACGGTGGGGCTCCTTCATCCGGGCCAATATTGCTTGGACAAAAGCGGCCGGAAAACCTGCGGGTGGGAAAGGGTGAGGTTCCGGTTGAACCCTTATTCTTTCGCAAGCTGGGGGCTTTGGCGAGGGCTGTCGGGGCTTCCAAGGCCCCAAAAAGTGCCCAAAACCACAAATCGGGCAGGTTCAAAGGGCATTCTGACCCCGTTTTCCGCCCCCCTATTGCCCCGGTCCAATCCGTGGGATTACATTTTTCCAAGGAAAATTCAGGAACAGTTACCGGGCATCCGCCCGGAAACCCCTGTTCCCGGCTGCATGGAAGCGGCAATGGCATTTAGCAAACCGTCCAGCCCCATCGCGGGCTCCAATTCCACCCGCCTGGCCCGGTTGGAGCATTTGTCCCGCCAGATGCGGCGGGGCATTCTGGAAAAGGCTTACGCCGCCAAGGTGGGGCACATCGGCAGCGCCCTCAGCGTGGCCGACATCCTGTCCGTCCTGTGGGGTGGCATCCTACGGGACGCGGGCACACAGGCCCCCGGCCGTGACCGGTTCGTGCTGTGCAAGGGCCATGCCGCCCTTGGGCTGTACGCCGCCATGCATTTCATCGGCCGCATGGACCAGTCCACCTTCGACAGCTACTGCATGGACGACACCCACCTGGGGGTCCATCCCGAACCCACCATCCCGGGCGTGGATGTCGGGACCGGTTCGCTGGGCCAGGGGCTCAGCGTCGCTTGCGGGCTTGCTGTCGGATTGCGCCTCGATCGTTCCCCCGGCCGTGTCTATGCCCTGCTCAGCGACGCCGAGTGCAACGAGGGCCAGGTTTGGGAGGCAGCCCAGTTCGCCGCCCACCACAAGCTCGACAATCTCACCGCCCTGGTGGATGCCAACGGCACCCAGGCGCTGGGCCGCACCGAGGATGTGCTCGACCTGTCGCCCATGGCCAGGCGCTGGGAGGCCTTCGGCTGGCAGGCGATCGAGGCGGACGGCCACGACCACGGTTCCCTGCTCGGGGCGATCGAGGCGCCGCGCGACGGCCGGCCCCGGATGATCATCGCCAAGACGGTCATCGGCAAGGGTGTCAGCTACATGGAAGATCGCGTCGCGTGGCATTACAAATCGATGAATGCCGACGAGTTCGCGCGCGGTCTGGCCGAGGTGGATGGCGGGCTCGAGGAGGCCGCGGCATGAGAAACGCGTTTGTTGATGGGTTGGTCGAACTCGCACTCGCCGACCCGAGCGTGATGCTCCTCACCGCCGACCTCGGGTACAATGTGCTCGATCCTTTCGCCCATGAATTCCCCGACCGGTTCATCAATGTCGGTGTCGCCGAGCAGAACATGGCCGGCATCGCCACCGGCTTGGCCATGACCGGCCGACGGGTCTTCATCTACTCCATCGCCACTTTCGCCACGCTGCGCTGCTTCGAGCAGTTCCGCAACGGGCCGGCCCTGCACAACCTGCCCGTCTGCGTCGTCGGCGTCGGGGCAGGTTACTCCTATGGCAACCTCGGCCCGAGCCACTTCGCGCTGGAGGATGTCGCCATCATGCGCGCCCTCCCCAATGTCCGTGTGGTCGCTCCGGCCGATCCAGACCAGGCCCGTTCCGCCGTCCGGGCCATCGGCGCCATCCCCGGCCCCGCCTACCTGCGTTTGGGGAAGGGGGGCAACCCCACTGTTCCGGGCCTGGATGGCCGCTTTGCCTGGAACCTGCCGGAAATCATCCGTCCCGGTTCTGAAATCGCCATGATCGCCACCGGGGCCGTGGCCCCGGAAACGGTCGCGGCGGCCGATCGACTCGCCCTCAAGGGGATTCAGGCGCGGGTCGCCGTGATGGCTCACTTGCCGCCCGAACCCACCGAGGAACTGACCGAGTTGCTGCGCGGTTGCCGTGGCGTCCTCACGGTCGAGGAGGGCCGCGTCACCGGCGGCTTGGGCGCCCTGGTGGCCCAAACCATCAGCCAGGGCGGACTCAATTGCCGCTTGCAGATGGCCGGGGCCCGGGGCGAATTGGCCGGCCCGGTCGGTTCCCGCGAGTTCATGCTCGCAGGCCAAGGCCTGGATGCCGATTCCCTGGCCGATCAGGCCCTTGGACTGTTGAAGCGGAAAACAGCTACCGCAAAAACTTGAGCCAAAATCCTAAAAAAGGGGAGGAGTGGCGTTTTTGCGCCATTCCTTCCCTTTTTCTTTTGCCCCTCCTCGACAAATCGCCCTTTTTGAAAGAATTCGGCCCTAATCAGTGCATTTCGCGCGGCGGCCTGCCGAAGAAAAATCCATCGCAAGGTGAAAGCGCGGCAAGGCGCTTCCCGGCTAGGCGTTGGGTGGTTCCATGGAATGCCTGCTCCACATTGGAACCGACAAGACAGGCACCACCTCCATCCAGGAATTCCTCCATCTCAACCGCCAGCGGTTGGCCCGCAGGGGAATCCTTTTCACGCGCTCCTGTGGCGAGATCAACAACCACTTCCTGGCGGTGGCCGCCTACGATTCGGTCCAGCGGGATGATCTCACCGCCAACCTCAGTCTGCGCACAAACCACGACATCGAGGTTTATCAGCAACTGCTGCAGGCCCGGTTGCATCGTGAATTGCGGGAGGCGGGGGTACCCCGGGTGGTTTTCTCTTCCGAGCATTTGCAGAGCCGCCTCAAGGCGGCGCGGCAAATCGAGCGGCTGCGCCGTTTCCTCACCCAGGCCGGCATCCGCAAGACCAAGGTGACTGTTTACCTGCGCGACCCGGCTGACCTGGCTTACTCGCTGCACTCCACCTCCATCAAGGGTGGCCACCCGGGCACAGGGCCCTGCAGGCCCGACAGCGACGATGGCACCGGCTACGATCCGGCCTACTTCCGCAATGTCTGTGACCACCGCGCCACCATCGAGCGCTGGGGTAATGTCTTCGGCATGGAAAACATCATCCCCCGCCTTTTCCGCCGCGACCAGTTTATCCAGGGCGATCTGCTCAGTGATTTCATCGCCACCGCGCAACTGCCCGCCCTTCCGTACGATTTCCCCAAGGCTCACAACGAGGCACTCGACCACCTTGGTCTGGAACTGATGCGCCGGTTCAATGCCTGCGTCCCCGCGTTCGTGGACGGCGCCCCCAACCCATTGCGAGGCCAGGTTTGGTCGCTCTTTGAAAAACATTTCACCACGGGCGAAAGGCAGCCCCAAAGCCCCGAAATCCGGCAAGCCTATGAGGATGCGTTTGGCGAAGGTAATGAATGGGTCCGCCAGCGCTATTTCCCCAACCTGCCGGCCCTTTTTGAAACCAGGCATGTTTCAACCGTCAACCACAATACCCTCCCTCCAGGCAGGTGGTTGGACCAGTGTGCCGCCATGGTGGCCGAACTTTGGCTCGAGGTGCGCAAGAACGATCTACAGGCCCGGCAAGGGGAACCTGCTGCCCCCCAGACACTTCCATTCGTCCTCGGTCGGGTCCGAAAGACGGTCGGCTCCATGCTGCGCAAGGTGGGGGTTCTCCCAAAATCCAGCGCTGCCTGATCAGGGCGGTGTTTCCCCAATGCGATCCCTTGCTTGCCGTATTTCAAATCCAGACAAAACCCCCGTTTGGATTCAGGTCCCATTGGGGTAAATTAACGGTATGCCTTTTGGCATGGCCTTTCCCCCGGATGGACCGGGAAAAACGCCTGCCAAACCTGGATTCGAAACTCATGCCCGCGGTGACCCGCCTCAATCCTGCCGAATGCGCGGTTCTTCTGGTCGATTTCCAGAAGAAACTGGTGCCGACACTGGACGGTGGATTGAACGCCGTGGCCAGGGCGAATTTGTTGGCCAGGGGAGCGCGCGCTCTGGGTGTGCCGGTGTTGGCCACGGAGCAATACCCCAAGGGCTTGGGAGAAACCTTGGAGTTGCTCACCCCGCATCTCAGCCAGCCTGCCTGGGAAAAAACGCGTTTCAGCGCCGCCATCGACCCGGTTATCGAGTGGCTCCACCGCGATGCGCGCCGCACCGTGGTATTGGCTGGAATCGAATCCCATATCTGTCTGGCCCAGACAGCGCTCGATCTCATCGAGGCCGATTTCGCCGTGGCTGTGGTGACCGATGCCTGCGCGGCCGCCGATAAGGACGACCAGGCCAATGCCTTCATGCGCCTGTTCTTCCAGGGCAAGGCGATTTCAGTCACGGTCGAGGCGGTGTTGTTCGAGTGGCTGGGCGATGCCACCCACTCGGCCTTCAAGGAAATCTCAGCCCTGGTCAAGCAATCTCGGGAAGTGAAGAAAATCTAGGTTTGCTTTTTGAAAGGTGAAAGAGAACTGCGATGAGTCACACCATTCCACCCGCGCTCGAAATCCCCCGTCGCCTCCTGCTGGGGCCCGGCCCCAGCGATGCTGATCCCCGCGTCCTGAAGGCTATGGCCGCCCCCCTGCTGGGCCATCTCGATCCCAAGTTCGTCGCCATCATGTCCGAGGTGCAGGACATGCTGCGCCAGGTCTACTGCACCCAGAATCGCCTCACGCTGCCCGTCTCCGCCACGGGTATGGCCGGCATGGAGACCTGTCTGGTCAACCTCGTCGAGCCCGGCGACAAGGTGCTCGTGTTCAATGCCGGCTACTTCGCCACCCGCATGCTCGATGTCGCCGCGCGCTGCGGCGGCGAGGTGCATGAGGTCAAGCTCCCCTGGGGCCAGGCCTTCGATCCCGCCCAGATGCGCAAGGAGATCGACCGCGTCCAGCCCAGGGTGGTTGGTGTGGTCCACGCCGAGACTTCCACCGGCGTGTTGCAACCCTTGGATGGGCTGGGCGAGCATTGCCAGAAGCACGGCGCTCTGCTGGCCATCGATGCCGTCACCTCCCTGGCCTGCGTCCCCCTCGAGTTGGACGCCTGGAAGGTCGACGCGGTCTACAGTTGCTCGCAAAAGGGGCTGGCTTGCCCGCCTGGTCTGTCACCCGTTTCCTTCTCAGAGAGGGCCCTGGAAAAGCTGCATGCCCGCAAGTCCAAGGTGCAAAGCTGGTATTTGGACCTTTCCATGATCACCCAGTACTGGACCCAGGGTTCGGGCGCCCGCGCCTACCACCACACTGCCCCCATCAGCGCCAATTACGCCCTGCACGAGGGGTTGCGCATCGTCCTCCAGGAGGGCTTGCAGGCCCGGTACAAGCGTCACCAGGTCAATCACCTGGCGCTCAAGGCGGGGTTGGAGGCCATGGGCCTCCGCTATGTCGCCCCCGAGGGCCATCGCCTGCCCCAGCTCAACGCGGTTTACTTCCCCCAGGGGGTCGAGGATTTGCCAGTCCGCAAACGCATGCTCGAGGAGTTCGGCATCGAGATCGGTGGGGGCCTGGGCGAGTTGGCGGGCAAGATCTGGCGCATCGGCCTCATGGGCTGCAACAGCCGGCCCGATGTGGTCTACACCTGCCTGGCTTCGCTCGAGCGTTGCCTCATCGATGCCGGCGTCAAGGTGGCACCCGGCTCGGGTGTCGGCGCGGCTCAAGCCGAGCACGCGAGGCTCGCAAAGGGTTGATGCCCGGGCCCCGGTTTATTTGCCGGGCAGGGAATGGGGGCAGCCATGGCTGACAAGCTGGAAGGCACCACCCTGGGACCGTTCACCATCCAGCGCCAATTGGGTGCCGGGGCCATGGGCGTTGTTTGGCTGGCCCGGCACAACGATTCGGGCATCAAGGTCGCCCTGAAGATGATGAACGCCGGCGCCGCGCTGGCCAACCCGGCCACCCTGGCCCGGTTCGAGCGCGAGGCCGGCATCCTCAAGCAACTCAAGCACCCCAACATCGTCCGCCTCTTCGGCGTCGGCAGGCACAAGGGACAGCCCTACTACGCCATGGAGCGCGTGACAGGCGAGGCCTTGTCAGAAAGGCTCGAGCGCCGCGGGCGCCTCGGCTGGCAGGAGGTCATCGAGCTGGGCAAGCAGCTTTGTTCCGCCCTGAAGCACGCCCACGATCAGGGCGTGGTCCACCGCGACCTCAAGCCAAGCAATTTGATGATCACCCCCGAGGGGGTTCTCAAGCTCGCCGATTTCGGCATCGCCAAGGACCTCGACATGACTCAGCTCACCAGCGCCCACTGCGCGGTGGGCACCGCCGCCTACATGGCGCCCGAACAGTGCAAGGCCCAGACCATCGATCCCCGCACCGATCTCTATTCCCTGGGTGTGGTGCTTTTCGAATTGCTCACGGGCAAGAAGCCCTTCCAGGCCCAGTCCAGTGTCGAGATGTTCCGCATGCATCTCGAGCAGAAACCCCCGCGCGCCTCCTCGGTCGTGCTCGATGTTCCCGTCTGGTTCGACACGCTCATCCTCCACCTCATGGAGAAGGAACCCGATCACCGCCCTCCCCACGCCGATGTGGTGCGTGAGAGCCTCGAGCAGATCGAGCAGAAAATGCACGCCATGGAAAGCGCCGGGGTCCAGGTCGCCGGCGCCAAACGCAAAGACCGTGGCGTCCAGGCCCTGATGGGTGGAACCCGGCCCGATGCGGGCGACAAGGAGACCGCCCGTTTGCTGCGGGGTGGCCGTTCCAGGAAAAAAAAGAAAATCCCTTTCTACGAGAGGGGTTGGTTTGTCATCGCCGGATTGGTGGTCATGCTCGGTCTCGGTGTCGGCGGGCTGTGGTACCTTTTCAGTCCCCCTTCCGCGGAAACCTTGGCCAACGAGGCGGAACTCCTCGTGAAGCGTGGCACCTTGGATGATGTCGAGGAGGCCCTGCGCGAGGATGGTCCTGTGCAGACTTTCCTTAGGCACCATGCGGATAGCTCCCAGGACACCCCCGCCGGCAAGCGCATCCGTGATATCGACTCGTGGGCCCGCGCCATGGACGCCCAGCGCATCCTGCGCAACCATTCCCGCACGAGGGGAAACAAACTCAAGGTGGAACCATCCAGCGAGACCGCCGCCAAGGCGTTCGCCGCCGTCGATAGGGAGGACGAGGGCAAGCTGGTGGAGGCCGCCGCCGATTGGCAGGCCATTTCCGCCGAGGGGGCCCCATGGGATCGGGTCGCGGCTTTTCACCTGGCCGATCTCAAACTCACCGATGGCCTGCGCGCCGAGTATGAGAAGCGGTGGAAAACCGCCATCGAAACCGGCCGGGTTCCATCGGGAGGGTTGCCAGAGAGGAATGTGCTGGCGCGCGTCGAATCCCAGGTGTGGCGTGGAGTCATGGCCGGCTACCTTGGGGACACCGCGCTGGCCTACCATTTCTTTGAGGACGCGAAAAAAACATTCCTGATGGATTTGGATGCCCAGTTCATCCAGCCCGACAGGCTGGCCCGCTCGTTGTACCTTTTCTGCGCCGAGGCGAATCGCCTCGGCGCTCCCAAGGATGAACCCGAGAAACGCCAGGCCATCTTTGACTCGATGGTCGCTCAATCCGGTTCAGCCGTGTCGTTGTTGGACCGCGCCCGTTTGGGTGCCCTGGTGCTGGTTTACGAGAACGAGAAGGGCTTTGAGGATCGGGTGAAGGCTCTGCGTGAAAAGTTGCCTGCCCCTCAGGGGAAGTAATCGGTGGATCTGTCGGAGGTGCGCTGTTGATGAATCCTGTTTCGAAGGTGGACAGACCCAAAAGCACCGAGGCCTTCCGCAGGGCGAAGTCCCTCATCCCTGGGGGTGTCAACAGTCCGGCCCGTGCTTTCGGCGCCGTGGGAGGCGAACCCCTGTTCATCCAGCGGGCGGAGGGCCCCTGGCTTTTTGACATCGATGGCCAAAAGTACCTCGACTACATCGGTTCCTGGGGGCCGATGATCCTGGGGCATTGCCATCCCCTGGTCCAGTCGGCGGTGGTCGATGCCCTGTCCCGTGGCAGCAGCTTTGGCGCCCCCACCGAGGCCGAATCCCACTTGGCCGGGTTGGTCATCGATGCCATTCCCTCCATGGAGCGTGTTCGCTTTGTCTCCAGTGGCACCGAGGCCACCATGAGCGCCCTCCGGCTTGCCCGCGGTGTCACCGGTCGCGACAAGATTATCAAGTTCGCCGGCTGCTACCACGGCCACGCCGATTCGCTGCTCGTGGCCGCCGGTTCAGCGGCCACCACGCTGGGCGTGCCCAACAGCCCGGGCGTCACGAAAGGCTGCGCCCAGGATACTCTGGTTCTCCCCTACAACGATTCCCAGGCCCTGGAAGACGCCTTCAAGGCGGAGGGCTCCGCCATCGCCGCCGTCATTGTCGAGCCGGTGGCCGGCAACATGGGCCTGGTTCCACCTTCCGCTGATTTCCGACGAGCCCTGCGCGAGCTCACGCGCCACCATGGTGCCTTGCTGATTTACGATGAGGTGATGACCGGTTTCCGTCTCGCGCTGGGAGGGGCCCAGGAACTGCTGGGGGACGATCCCGACATCACCGCCCTGGGCAAAATTCTGGGCGGCGGTCTCCCGGTCGCGGCTTATGGCGGCAAAAGGGAATTCATGGAAAAGGTCATGCCCGCCGGTCCGGTCTACCAGGCCGGGACCCTCAGCGGCAACCCGCTGGCCATGGCCGCGGGTATCGCCACCCTCACCGAGTTGCGCCGCCTCAATCCCTGGCCCGCGCTGGAGGAGCAGGGGGCCCGCCTCGAGGATGGCCTGCGCGACCTCTGCGTGCGACTGGGCATTCCCGCCACCATCAACCGCGTCGGCAGCATGTGGACCCTGTTCTTCACCGGGCAGCCGGTCACCGATTACGCCTCCGCCAAGTCCAGCGACACCGCCCTGTTCGGCCGGTTCTTCTGGGCGATGATGGATCGCGGAATCTACCTGCCCTGCAGCCAGTTCGAAGCGGCGTTCAACTCCGCCCTGCACGATGCGGCCTTGATCGATCTCACACTCAAGGCCGCCGAGGGCGCCCTGGCGGAGGCCACCCGGGGTTGATCCGCCCGGAAAGGCCCGGGTACCATGGCCCCTTTGCCGGGGACCGGGCCTATGGACTCCAATTCGACCGACGCCGACTGGGAAAATTTGGGTAAAAAAGACCCCTACTGGGCGGTACTCATCCACGACGAGTTCCGCCGTGGCGCCATGGATGAATCAGCCCGCGACCGCTTCTTCGAGACAGGCGAGCGCCATGTCGATGGCGTGATCAACTCCATCCGGGAAAAGGTCTGCCCGGGCTTCTCTCCCGCATCCGCGCTCGATTTCGGGTGTGGCGTCGGCCGCCTGGTGATCCCCCTGGCCCGCCGCGCCGCGCGCGTGGTGGGCGTCGACATCTCCCCCAGCATGCTGAACGAGGCCCGCGCCAACGCCTCGCGATTCGGCTTGTCGGGTGTCGAGTTCGTGCAGAGCGATGACAACCTCAGCCGTGTGACCTGTCGTTTCGATCTGGTCCACTCCTTCATCGTGCTGCAGCACATCCCCTGCGAGCGCGGCCTGCCCCTTATTCGCCGTCTGGTCGAGCTGGTGGCACCCGGCGGCGTTGGCGCCCTCCAGTTCACCTACCTCCGACCGGGCCAGCAGACCCCGCGCGGCCAGTCCACCTGGCCCTGGTCCCAGGCCACAAGCGACAGGCCCATCCGGTCCACCCTCTGGGAAGTCCTTCGCGCCGTCAGGCACACCCTCGCCCGATGGGTCGCCCCGCGCCCAAACCGGGGAACCGCCGGCGAACCAGAGATGCAGATGAACCCCTACACCATCAACCCGGTTTTCCAGGCCCTTCAGGCCGCCGGTGTCCGCGATTGCCATGTCGAGTTCACCGACCACGGCGGCACTCTCGGTGCCATGGTCCTGTTCCAGGTGCCCGCCTGAATGGAACCCCATCCTGCCAAGGGGGTGCGCTCAGTCCCTCGGTAGGGCCTCCAGCCGCTTGCCCGCGCTGAAAAGGCTCCACGCCAGAACCGCCACCATCGCGGTGATGGCGCCGCCCAAAAACAACCAGTTGTTCAGAATCCCGGTTGGCTTTCGCGCCCCTTCGCGGAAATCGTCATTTGTCTTTTGCACTCCCAGGCCGACAAGGACCGGGGTGTTGGATTTCCTAAGGGTCTCCAGAACCTTGGCCGCCTCGTAATGGGGCTGTTCCAAGGTGCCTGATCCGTAGAAAACACGGAATGTTTTGCCGGGTTGCGCCAAGAACACGGCCCGCTGCAGGTTGCCCTGCGCCTTCACGCCGCTGATGGTCAGCGGGGGATTGTCCTCGTTGTGGATGATGATTCGAAACGATTCCTCCCTCCTTTCGGGGAAGGAGATGCCCTCGGATTTTCGAACTTGGTCCCTGAAGTTGATATTTTCGATCGTTCCGCTGCCGATGGCGTGCCAAGTGGAAGTTTCCTCCGCGCCCCCTTCCGACCTCGATTTCTTGCCGGCAGCCCCGGCCGGAGCCTTGGAGCTCGGAACCTCGATGGTGACCTGTCTCGAAAAATTCCGGTTGGCAGTCTCAAGGTTCAGCCGGTTGATCGGCTCGCGGCCTGTCCAAACCGTGATGACCGTTGTTTTTTTGATGGGGTCCTCTACCGCCTCAAATCGCGAGAGCGAGCGCGAAACGTTTTTGGCTTCCTGGGCCGGCTTGTCGTTCCAGATGTTAATCCGGTCGATCCGGAACGGTCTCCGCTCGATGGTGGTCAGCTCCACCCGCTTTTCCTCCTTGGCATCCCGGAAGGTTTTGGAGAGGGATTTGAAGGGGGATTCCAGTTCGTCGGTGATGTCGGAGATGGTGACCTTGAATTCCCGGAAGGTGTTTTTGGGAAGGGCGATGTTCCTGCTCGAGATGTCCATGTGCTGCGAGTAATCAAAAATCAGTCCATCCGCTTTGACAGGGGTCCAGTTGGTCCCGTCCTGCGACCCGGCAACGCGTACCTTTCGCTCGTAGTTCCTCAGTGGGGTGGACACGATCAGGCCATCCGCGGCGGGCGATTTCTCCGTGAGCCGTAGATGGATCTCCAGGGCATTCCCGTCCGGCCGCAAATGAACGATCTCGGTGGAAAACTCCTGGCGGACCTTTTCCTCCCGATCCTGCAGTTGGGTTTCAATCAGGTAGGGAACGGCGGTGCCATCGTTGTCAAAGATTCTCAGATCTGGCATCCCGTCCCGTGTCGCGGCGTAGAGGTCACTGTCCAGTGAAAAGCTGAGTATTTCCTCATCCTTGCCGGCTGCTCGGTCCACATCCTTCCAGTAACGCAGCACCCCGGTCCCCTGCGCGAAAGTTACCGCCGCCAGAACAAGGGTCGCCGCGATCGTGATAAACCGCTTCATGATTTGGTTTCCTCCGCCGGGGTTCCTTGGCCCGCCGGGGCGGGGCGATATTTCAGGTAGATGAATGAACCGCACAGGACAATCACACCCAGGATAAGGAAGGCGATGATCCTGTAGATCGGGTCAAGCTGGGCAAGGTCCGAGAAGAACACCTTGCCCCCCACCACCGTGAACAGGGTCAGTGACAGGTAACGCAATTCCTTCTGGTTTTTCCACAAGCCGCCCAGCAGGCAGCCGATCGCGAAGATGGACCAAAGGATGGAGACACCCCCCGCCTGCGACCCTTGGAGGAAATGGCTCAGGAAGGTGTTCACTTCCAGTGTCAAGAAGATGAAAAGTAATGTCAGGGCAGCTATTCCGGCCATTTTTCGGGCGAATAGGGCGTTTGGATCACCTGCAAGAAGCCTGTAACCGGTCAGCAGGAACACGATGATAGCCCCGAAATCCACCACTCGCATGGTGGCGTCGATGAACCGGTATTCCATCCCCTGCCTGAAAAGCATTCCATTCCATGACCAACTGGGCATGTCGACCAGGAACAGCTTGCCAAGCAGCATACCGGCGATGATCACCGTGGCCGTGAGGATGGCGGCGCTGCGGGTTGCCAGATACTCCAGGAAAAGGAAACCGCAGGCCCCGATCCAAAGCAGGCTCAGCACCGGAAGGCGCACGGGGGGGAACAGGAAAAGCAGGGTACGGTTGAGTTCCAGATGCAAAAACAGGAAGGTCATGGCGCCAATGGCGAAAACAGCGAATCGCGCCGCCCAACGGTTTCTGATCCAATCCGCCATGTCGTTGGCGCTGTCGATCATCCCGGCACCGGCCGGGGCCGTGGACTTCAGCAATCGTGTGGCCCCCAGCATCGACAGGATCGGGATGCCCAGCGCCACAACCCGTTCCGCCATGGTCAGGAAATAGGCTTCCGTGGTGAGGCTGTCAAAACTCTGGGAGTACTGGGTCCGCAGGTCGATCAGGAAGAACCTTCCGATCACGATCAGGTAAAGCAGGATGGAGATATGCCGCATGAACACGCTGCTCAGCTTGCCGGCGATCCATAGCATCACCAGCGCCTGCAACGCCCAGCTCACGGTGATCCAGGTGCTGGAAAGCAGCAGCGGCACGGTGACAGCCAGGAAGAAGGCCGCCAGGCCGATAAAGCAGATCAGCAGTTCGCGGTCCAGCACCCGGAACACGATGCAGTACCAGACATGGCCGATGTAGAAGGCCGCCAGCGCCACGGTCACGGTCGCCACCCACCGGTAGGCGAATTCCCCGGATTCTCCGCTGCCCGGCCACAGGTTCAGCGCGGCGGCATCCCGCACCAGAAAATAGCTGGCCCCGAAGAAGATCCCCGCGTTGGCCAAAAGGAACAAGGCGTCCAGGAGGTTGGAACGGGTCCGGGTTGTCAGGTTGAAGATGAATACCATGGTTGAGTAAAGCGCGAAAAAACCGGTCAAATAGGGCATCACTTGCCAGAACTGGCTCGGCTCGTAACCCCGCATGGCGCCGAAAAAAAGACCGTAATTGCACAGGAAGCTCAGGTAGCTCAGCAGATTCCACTTTTTCCACGCGCTGATTCCCAGCACGCCGCCACCCAGCAGGAGCTGGTAGGTGAAGAGTCCCGGCAGGTTGACCTCCCCGGTCGACAGCATCACGGGTGTGCCGTAGCCGCCAAGCACCCCCAGGACAGCGACGATCATCGCGTTGTGTCGGACCGCGAGCGCCCCGGAGAACGCTGTGACCACGATCATCAGCGCGAAGGCGGGGCCCGGGTCGATCAGTTGGTGGAAATGGCGGGCGGCAAAGACCGCGAAATACAGGGTGGCGATGCCCGATCCGATGATCCCTTGCCCGAATGGCCGGAAGGCATTGCCCGAGAGCCGGGTCCCCAGCGCTATTTGCGCCACTCCTGCAAGTATCACCAGCCCCACGCGCCCGATGGGACCTATGTAATCGTGGTCGATCGAGTACTTGAGGAAGAATCCCATCCCCATCACCAGAATCAGCACACCCAGCCGCAATAGCCAGGTGCTGGCCACCGCGAATTCCATGGAAACCCCGGTCGGCCGGTGCTCCTCCCCGACGATGACCCAGTTCCACATCTTGTGAAGCACTTCCCGGGCCGCTAACTCGAACCGGGTGGGTGCCGCAGGGGTTGGCGGAGAGGGGCGAGGTGGTTTCCTTTCCACATCCGGGGCGGGGATGGTTTCATCAGGTTTCACATCCAACGTTAGGGCCGGGATTTCTGGTATTTCCTCCTCAAATTCGGGCGTTGGATTTTCAGGGATTGGAACCGGCAGATTCTGGGTGATTGGGTTGGTCGGGGTCGAATCATCCGTTTGGGGGGCGGAGGAGGCGGGTATTGCGGAAGGAGTAGAAGCCTCCATGGGCAAAGAGGCTGGAACGGCTTTCTCCTTTGTTGTTTCACCAGGGATTTGGTTCTGGATGGCTTCAAGAAGCGACCGGGCCTGGCTGGCAACGATCGATTCCAGGTTGTTGAAGCGCTTGGTGTTGGAATCTGTTAGTTCAGTGATCCGGGTGTTGATCCCGCTCACCATCGTCAAAACCATGATCGGCAAGATCACCAGGATAAAGAAAAGAGCGATGGCACCAAGCAGAAGAAGGCCTTCCATGTTTGGTTCCCCTTTTCTGTGTCCAGTGCTGAAGGTGTACTAAGGATGTGGCGAGTATAGCATTTTTTATGTTGCCTTATTCATCAGGCCGGGTTTGATGCCCATGATCTGAAAGGCGTGGAAAAACCAGAAGCCCGCCAATTCTATGGCGGGCCCCTGGCAGAGTGGGAATTCTGGTTCGATATCAGGCGAACCACCCAGGCATGTCGCCCATGGGCGGCAGCGTGACCAGGCTCACGCTGGCCACTTGCGGGTGCTTTGCCACCTGATCGATGGTTTCCGCCGGGGGTTGGCCGTCCAGGTTCATGACGGCGATGGCCTCTCCGCCCTTTTCCTGACGACCCACGGTCATGTGGGCGATGTTGATGTTTTGCTGCCCGAAAAGGTTGCCCATGAAGCCGATCAAACCGGGGACATCGCGATGCGTGAACAACAGCAGCGTGCCGTCCAGGTGGGCGTCCAGGCGGAATGGCCCAAGTTGGACCAGCCGCAAGTGCCGGTTGCCAAATAGCGTGCCACAGGCGCGGTATTCCTTCTTGTCCGTGTGCACCACCACTTCGATCATCGAGCTGAAATCGCCCTTTTCCGAGGTCTGCTCCTCCACGATCGTGATGCCCCGCTCCTGCGCCAGCACCCGCGCGTTGACCAGGTTCACTTCCTCCAGCCGGTTCTCCAGCAAGCCAGCCGCGAAGGCCCCCGTGATCAACCGGGTGGGCTTGGCGGCCACTTCGCCCCGGTAGCGGATTTCCGCGCGGGCGATCGTGCCCCGCACCATCTGCGAGAACAGGATCCCCAGCCGCCTGGCCAGATCCACGTAAGGCTTCACCTCTTCCATTTCGGCGCGGTCCAGCGCCGTCATGTTCACCGCGAAGCGGACCTGCCCCTTGCACAAAAAGTCGGCCAGCAGTTGCGCGCTGTCCCTGGCCACCATCAATTGCGCCTCAACGGTCGAGGCGCCAAGGTGCGGGGTCACCACCATTTTCGGCTGTTTCAAAAACGGGCTGTCCGCCGGCACCGGCTCTGTTTCAAAAACATCCAGCGCCGCGCCTGCCAAGTGACCCGAATCCAGCGCCGCCAGCAGCGCCTGCTCGTCCACGATTCCGCCGCGCGCGCAGTTGATCACCCGCGCGCCCTTGGGCAGCAGCGCCAGTTGCTTCGTCCCCAGCATGTGCCGGGTTTCCGGCGTCAGCGGCGTGTGCACGGTCACGAAGTCGCAGTGCGGGCACAACTCGTCCACCGAGGGCACCGTCTGGATGCCCAGTTGCGCGCTGGCGCTGGGTGCCAGCACCGGGTCGAAACCGATCACCTTCATGCCCAGCCCGTGCTGGGCTCTGCGGGCCACTTCCCGGCCGATCCGTCCCAGACCAATCACGCCCAGCGTCTTGCCGGTCAGTTGGGCCCCCAGAAATTTGCTCTTTTCCCACTTGCCGGTACGCATGCTCGCGTCGGCCGCGGGGATATGCCGGGCCATGCTCATCAGCAGGCTGATCGTGTGCTCGGCCGTGCTGAGGGTGTTGGCGTCAGGGGTGTTCATCACCACGATGCCCTTGCGGGTCGCAGCGGCCACGTTGATGTTGTCCACGCCCACGCCGCCGCGCACGATTGCCCGCAGCTTGCCCGGGTTCTCCAGAAGCTCGGCAGTGACTTGGGTGCCGGAGCGCACCACCATCCCGTCAGCGGCGCGCAGGGCCTCTTTCAGCTCCTCGCCTTTCAGGCCGGGCCGGTTGTCGATCTCGACACCGGCCGACCGCAGGATCTCGATCCCGGCCTCTTCCAGCTTGTCAGAAATGAATACGCGTGGCATTGCTTGTGTCTCCAGTTTTTCAGGCGGTGGCGGCGTAGGCCTTTTGGCAGGCGGAGACCGCCGCGCCGGGCGTGACCGCGTGGCCGAACTTGGGCAGCGCCAGTTCCAGTGCCGACACGGCTGCCAGCACCTCGAAAAAGTCGATGTACCCCATGTGGGCAAGGCGCAAAATCTTGCCCTTCAGCACATCCTGGCCTCCAGCGATGCGGATCCCGTGCTCCTTTTCCAGCACACCCAAAATCGCCTGCCCGTCCACTCCCGCCGGCACCTTGAACACCGTCAGGCCGTTCGACGGCGTCTTGGCCAGCAGCTCCATCCCCAGCCCTTCGGCCGCCGCGCGTGCCGCCGCCGCCATCCGGGCGTGTCGCCGGTAGCAGTTTTCCAGACCCTCCTCCAGCAGCCGCTTCAGGCTCAGTCGCAATGCCTTCACCAGGGTGTTGGCGGGGGTGAACGGGGTGTCGTTCCCCTTCAGGTTGTCGCGGTACTTGCGCAGGTCGAAGTAGAAGGTCCTCGGCGGGTTGGGTAGGGCATAGTTCGCCTCCACCACTTTCCAGGCTTTTTCAGACAGCGCGATGAATGCCAGCCCGGGGGGCAGCATCAGGGCCTTCTGCGACCCTGTCACCACCACATCTACTCCCCACTCGTCCATGGGGCAGGGCATCACACCCAGGCCGCTGATGCCATCCACTACCAGCACCTGGGGCCGGTTGCGGGTGATGGCTGCGTAACCCTGGATATCATTCACCACACCGGTGGCCGTCTCGGACAGGGTGGAAAACACCACCGTCGCGTCCGGGTGCTCGGCCAGGGCCTTTTCCAGGGCAGCAGGGGGCACCGCCTCGCCGTAGGGCACCGTGACTTCAATGGCGGTCACGCCAAATGCTTTGCACAGCCCCCGCCAGCGTTCACCCCATCGGCCCGAGATCAGGCAGATCGCCTTGCCACCCGGAACCAGAAGATTCGAGGTGGCACCCTCCATCGCGCCCGTGCCCGAGGCGGTGATGGTCATCACCGGTTGCTTGGTCCCGAAGACCTTCCCCAAATCCTCGGTGACTTCCTTCACCACCGCGCGAAATTGGGAAGATCGGTGAAAGGTGACCGGCCGGGCCAATTCCAAAAGCGTCTCTTCAGGGGCGGGGGTGGGGCCGGGGCAAAGCAGGCGGGGCTTCATGGAAGTTCCTGATATTAAACAACTTGCGTCCATTCGGGGTGCCGGGCACCGGCCGAGGGCGAGATCCAATAAACCAAGCGATCATTTTAGGGCAATCGGAGCTTTCCGTCTTGTTTGCCTTTACCCCATCCTGCCCGTTTGCCTTGCGCTTGACTCGAAAGGCTCAGGGCAGGTAACGCCCCCGCCATGAACCAGTACATCCGCATAGTTGGTGGTTTTTCCTTGGCTCTGGCTGTCTGGGCTGCGCCCCGGGCCCAGGCCCAGGAAAAGGAACAACTCAAGCCAAAAAGCCCCGGGCAAACCGGCACCGTGTTGGTCCTAGACAATGATCGGACACTCGAGGGTGAGATTGAACGGGTGGGCGACCAGTTCCGCCTCCGCCGCGGTGAGGCCATTTCCTGGATCCCCCCGCAGGCTTCCGCGGTTCTCTGCGCGGACATTCGCGAGGCCTACCTCGTGCTGCGCCAGCGGGCCAACCTGCGTGATCCCGATGAGCGCATCCGTTTGGCCCAATGGTGTGTCGCCCGTGGGCTGAAGGATGAAGCCATCGCCGAGGCCCGGGGCGCCATGGAGCTCAGGCCCGATTATCCGCCGGCCCAGCGCATGGTTCGTCACCTCGAAAGCATGCGGCAAAATGAGGCGGCCGAGGCCGCCAAGGCCGCCAAGGGCCAAATCGAGCCGGAAATGTCCACCGCGCTCGCCTTGGAAATGACCGCGCCCAGTCTGGGCGTATTCACCACCAAGGTGCAGCCCATCCTGATGAACGCTTGCGCCTCCTGTCATGCCACAGGTCGCGGCGGGGAATTCAAACTGGCGCGCGTCTACAGCGGCAGCAATTCGAACAAGCGCATCACCCAACAGAACGCCTCGTCGGTGATGTCCCAGATCACCCCTTCCCAATCCCTGGCAAGCCCCTTGCTGGTGAAGGCGGTTTCCGTCCATGGTGACCAGACCCAACCGGCGTTGCGCGGTCGCCAGACAGAGCCGTTCCGCATCCTCGAGGCCTGGGTCCAGCAGGTTTCCCGTGAACACATGGTCAACAGGCCCAGGGACGCCGAGGGGGCCATGATCGCGGCAAACCGTGGCAATACGATTTCGGCTGGCGGCGAGATTCGTACCGCGGAATTCCGCCCCGATGGCGGCGCTTTTGCCTCTGCCCCTCCTTCCAAACCTGCTCCAGTGCCCGAATCCAAAACGCCCCCACCCGCCAAGCCGGCGGCTCCGGTCACTAACGATCCGTACGATCCTGATCAATTCAACGGGACCCCCGCTGCACCCGCCAACCAGCCATCCGCCAAACCGGGCGAACCTGGCAAGCTGCCGCCCCTGCCGGAAGCGAAGCCCGCGCGTGACTGATTCGTCTCCTTCCAATCCATTGCTGCGCCCGCTGACTCGGGTGATCCTCACCCTGTGGGTGATTTTCGCCGTCGCTTTGGCGGTGAAGCTCACCTGCTGGCCGCACAAGCACACGGTATTTCCCGTCTACCACGCCGCTGTCCAGGCGGCCCTCGCCGGCGATTCACCCTACGATCGTGTGGGCGAGCTGGACCTTTTCCGCTATCCACCTCCCAGCCTGTGGCTGTTCTTCCCGTTTGGCGTGTTGCCCATTCGGCTAGGCGGTGCCCTGTGGGGTGCCTGCTCCGTGGGAATCACCCTGTGGGGCGCCCTCAGGCTACTGCGCTGGGCCCTGCCAGGAGCGACAACCTGGTCCGATCGCCGTGTTGCCGTGTACCTTTTGGTCACATTGCTGGTGGCGTCCCGTGGCCTCTGGAACGCCCAGGCCAACGGCCTATTGGGCGGTTTTATTTTTCTGGCTGTCGCTGAAATGGCCCGTGCCCGTTATTGGCTGTCGTCCTTTGCCATGGCCGCCGCCCTGCTGCTCAAACCCACCATGCTTTCGGTGCCCATGCTGCTGGCCGCTTGGCGCCCATCCTGGGGCGTTCGACTCCTGGCTGCGCTAGCCGCCATCGTCATGCTGACTGCGGTGCCGGCTCCCAAACAATCCGCCTGGTTGTGGGAAAAGTGGGTTGAGCACGGCAAATCCTCCGCGGGTGAACGGCGTGCCGCCTTCCGCGATGCCTGGACGCTGGGCCTCACCGCGGTGGACCTGGTAAGGCCGGGCATCGATGACCCGCCCCTGGAAACCCCCTACGCCCGCTGGTACTACCCGGCGGTCCCGGGTGCCTTCGCATTCCTGGCGCTGGGCACCGGTTGGTGGCTATCCCGAAATCTGCAACCCCAGGCGGCCGTCTGCCTCATGGCGGCCCTCGGCACCTGCTGGATGCTTCTCTTTGGCCCGGCGATCGAACATCCCACCTATCTTCTAGCGGCCCCATGGCTGGGCTGGGCGCTGGTCAGTGCAAACGAGGCCGGGCGCTGGAAATCATCCGGCCTCGCTGCCGGAGCCGGCGGGGCTGCGCTCTTGTTCGTCGCCGGCGGATTGAATGCCAATCCCTACTTCCCCCCGCTCTCGGCATCCATGCCAATCGCGATGGTGCTATTGTCCGCCTGGTTGGTGGCATGGGGACTCGAACAGGGCAGGGCGGGCGATCAGTCAGCCGTTTCCTGAATTCGGGTAGTAGTGCTCCATGAAAAACTGCGCACTGCCCCGGACAACCGGGTTGATGTCATCACACAGGGGAGCGAATAGCTCTTTACGATTCGGGTAGCCCATATTTGCAATCGCGTTGACCGCAGCATTTCGGTTTTCCCAATCCGGATCCCGCAGGGCCGCAAATAGGCGGTCCCTGGCTTGATCCATTGGTAATTCGGCTACCAAGAGCATCATTTCGCCCTTGGGCCCCCCGATTCCTGGCAAAAACTCGGAATAGTGCAACTGGAAG